>NZ_CAJNOB010000045.1 GCF_905250085.1 Candidatus Methylacidithermus pantelleriae | reverse complement strand
GTACCCAAGCGCCAGATTGCTGGCTCGCAACGCATCTGGGCCAAGCTTTCCTCTTCTCGGCAAAAATCAATGACTCCTCTTCAGGAAGCTTTCAACGGTATCGGCCGTCGTCTCGTTCTGGCAAGAGGTTTCGGCCCATAAGAAGCTTAACACGTCGTGGAGTCTAGGGACAGGCTCCTTTTGTCCAGGCCTATCCTTTTAGGGAAACCCCGCAGGGACGCTTCTGCTTGCGAGTGTTTTGAGCGCCACTGTCGTCTACGCCCTGGGCTTCCCGACTGTCCGAGGTGTCAGCGTTTTGAGTCAAGGTGAGGTTGCCGCTGTCCCAGATCGCCCCGTACTAAGAATGGCAGCCATTAACCGATCTTAACGCTAGTCAAGCTGTCTGGGTAGTCAACCGAATTACTCGCGAATTGATTGCTCCAGCATGGGCGCGGGCCCCGGAAAGCACAAGTCCCGTCCGCAGCCATTATTCGTAGAGCTCAATACCACGAGAGCGAGAAGCCGCGTCGCTTCGTCGGATACCAGGGGACGAAGCACATCGAGATTCCAGTCCGGCATTTGTCCAAGCTTGCAGCTTTTCTTGCGGCAGCAACGCAGGCGGGCATCAGCCGCATCGACGATCCTAACTCCGAGCCATCTTTAGCCCCTACCTTGCAAAGAGAAGCTTTAGTTTCTGCTGCACCTGACGCGCAGGCCGACGCCCAGACGCTTGCACAAGCGCTGGGCGAGCGTTTGGCTCTTGACCGAGTGATCACTACCGTTGAAACCGCGCAGCTTGTTCTGCTAGCCCCCACACGGACGGCACAACCGAGCAACGAAACATCCGGATTGGAAGAAGGTCTAAACCGCTACTAGACCAGGGTCAGGGTACAGTTTGATCTTAAGCCGCCAGGACCATGAGGTTTGCTTTCGGTTCGCTTCGACGCAGGTACTCTTACCCATAGAGTTTGCCCACAACGGCGAAAATCTACCTTCAATTCATCGAAGCCAACTGATCAACCAGCGCTTGGAAGACCTCCCCCGTCGCGTGAGACGCGGCCAAGATGCAAAAGAGCAAATCATACTTCCTTGAGTTCTTTACCGGCGGTTCGGTAATCTTTCAAGTAAGAATACTTTTCCTCCTGAGTGGGGAATCGGAACTCTTAACGTGGCAGTCGGTGAGCTTGTAAAAAGCATTGCCTCTTCTCCACGGCCTAGAAAAAGGATCGATGAGCAGAGGATCCTCTACCGTCGCATTGGCAAGGGAAGCTCTCAATCGCTGAAAACCCGGGTCGGTCGTAACCCTGGTTTTGAAGGTCCGGTCGCCGTCTTTCCATAAAAAGGTCAGCGACTAAGCCAACGTCTCTCCGCCTATCTCATCCAAAAACCCACCGGCCTAGAAAACACGGTACGGCAAAAATTTGCCGTCCAAAGTGATTCGAACTCGATCGCCCTCCGGATGCGGCACCCGCTCCACTTTGATTTGGAAATCAATCGCGCTCATGATTCCGTCGCCAAAATCCTCGTGGATTAAGGCGCGGAGTGCCGGCCCGTAAACCAGAAGAATTTCATAAAACCTGTAGAGAACCGGATCCGTAGGGACTTGGGGAGTCCCAGCACCTCGATACGGGATCCATTGTAACTGCTCCACCGCTTCAGCGGGCAAATCAAGGAGCTGGCCTATTCTCTTTGCGTCGTCTTCGCTTAGGGGCATTTGCCCTAATAGGGCCGCGGCTGTCCACTCTCTGCTTTTCCCAATTGCTTTCGCCAGGTCAATCCAGCGCAGCCCCTTACGCCGCTTGGCTTCTAGAATCATTGACGTTAGCTCGAGCCGATTCATTATTTCTCCTCCTTTGTACGGCTTGGCTGGAACCTTTAGCGGGATTCACTTAGGCTCTCTTTTTTCCGTAGGCAAGTTCGGTGTGACCATGAGACAGGAGACAGGCAAGCAGAAGATAGACCTTGTCTCCATAACCCGTTCTCCGGAGGAGAAGCGGAGGGGTTTTTCCCAAAGAGATCCCTCTTTTTTCTTTCTTTCCGGCACCAAGCCCTCCCAAAGGCAGAAAGAGTGCTTTCGAAAGAGCTCTAATCGCAAGGTTATGGAAAGGAGCTCTTCGCTTGACAAAAAAGAGCAAGGACACATGAAACATCCTACCGATCCCTGAGAAGTCCGATCTTCCAACGTTCGGAAGCGCCCTCCTATCCTCCAAGAGCAGGACAACCGTTTTTTTTAAGAAAATCGAAAACTTTTTAAAACGGGTGCTTTATCAAAGGACCCAAACCCGTGAAAAAGCACTTTGGCGATCACTCGGCGAATGAGCAAAGCTTTCTTGCGTGGGCTCGGACCGCTATCGGAATTATAGCTTTCGGGTTCCTCTTCGAACGATACACGATCTTTGTCCATGTGCTCCCTCACGAAACTACGGGAAAACCTCTGGAACTGGGATAGCGAGGTGCTGCTCCCTTCGGTTTCGCCTTCCTGCTTCTAGGAGCTTTCACGATCGACTTTGCAACAATTCGCTATTGGTACGTGAAAGGCCGATTGATAGCCCTCATTGGGAAGAGTCGCGTTTCCTTATCTGGGAGAGCGCCTTTGGTTTTCTTTTAGCGGGAACCGGTTTTTTCCTGGCTTTGTATCTGGGTTAAAGAGTTTTCCTTCTGTGAGCGCAACCTGTTTCCCAAGGCTGCCCGGCTTCTTTGACTCCTGGGTCCACAAGATCTCCGCGGTTGGCCAATGATCCAGCAGGAAACTTGAGTTGTGAAGAGCAAACAATGTTTGAAAAACGGGCCCGTTCGGAGGATCGCTCGTGCTTTTTGTGTCGTTAAGCGCTGGCCGCTTCGAAGGAAAAATGACATCATGGTCCCGGCCACTACCAAGAGCTCGACCGGAATGACGCCGACCTTGGGAACCTCTATCTGCCCGACGAGCCCTCTGCGATCGCTGTTCATTCAGGAGCCGATCTCCTTGAGGGCTTTGACGATCCGCAACAGTTTGCTTGAGAGCGAACTTGGAAAACCCAAGCCAATTCCGCGTCTGAATCTGCTTTTGGATCGTCGCCTGCACAGCCGCGCGTAGAGGGCCACCCGATCAAGCTGTGAAGAGTTCCGAATGAACAATCACCGTTCCAGTACGCAACTCTTCTGCAGGAACAGGCAAACGCCCTCCCTTCCGCATCCGCCGAGCCGTCTTGTAGCCAACACCCTGCCACTTGGTCGACGCACTTAACTTCATTTGGATATGCTGTTATGAACATCCTCTTGTGTATCCCTCTATTTTTTGCTGTTGGCAACACTCCCCTGTATGTGACGTATCGAACCCTCGGCTTTCCAACGAAGTCGATCCACCGAAAGTTTCCTCAGCGTAGCCCGGCAAAGGGTAATACGGATCTCCTACTGCATGACCGAAAAAGAAAAGCGGCCGGTTCTTCCAGTAACTTTGAGGCTGCCATCGTACGCGTAGGGAAAGTTCAGATCGGGGACTTGGATGAGGACGGTGCTTTGCATTAGCTGCCTGAATGAGCATGCCACCGAGGGCGCCAACGCAAGGAGTTTTCCGCTTCCGCATGCTGGAAGCTAAGCTATTCTCCTTAAAAGGATGCGATGCAGCCCTTACAGCTACCAAGCAGGCCGCAGAAAAGGTGGTAACGGGATAACTCCGACTCAACCCGCCAGGAAGGCCTATACTACTTAAAAAACCAGAGATCTCCCAGGGAAAACCACACCAGTGTTGACAATCCCGGCCTAGTTGCGAGTTTCGAGCTGAGCAGGAGCTTGACCTGGGGCGCAAGGTCTCCCTACGATAAAGGATCTTTTGGGTACGCTTACAATTCTATGCAAGCTTTCGTACGAGGGTTTGTCCTTGCCAGTCTCTTAACGGCCAGTATTACCCGGGGCAGTGATACGCTCCCTCTCCCAGGCATTACCGTCTGGGGTCACGGTGAAGTGAGTGTGGTCCCAGACCGAGTGCTACTAAGAATGGCAGCCATGGCTACGGACCTCAACCCTGGCCAAGCTCTCTCTGCAGTGAATCGAGTCGCTAGCGAGTTTGTCGCTCGAGCGCGGGCCTTGGGTGTGGGAGAGCGAGAGATCCGTTCCGCGGCGATCACCCTCAGAGCTCAATACGACGAAAGCGACAAGCCGCGGCGCTTCCTCGGCTACCAGGCTACACATCCGATCGAAATTTTACTCCAGGACTTATCCAAGCTCGGAGCTCTTCTTGAAGCCGCCAAGCAGGCAGGCATCAACCGTATCGAGGATCCCCACTTTGAGTCCTCTCGAGCTTCTGCGTTGCGCAGGGAAGCTTTAGCTGCTGCCGCGCGCGACGCCGAAACCAATGCCCAAACCCTTGCGCAAGCACTCGGTCTCCGACTGGGCCTGGCACGAGTGGTCAGTACCGCTGAGAGCCCGCAGCCTGTAGTACTTGGGGCCGCTCCGCTAGCAGCATCGAGCAACGAAATGTCGGGATTAGAGGTGGGCCTTATCCGCTACGAGGCTCAAGTCAAGGTTCAGTTCGATCTCAAACCGCCGGGGCCATAAGCTCTCCTTTCGTTTGCCAAGACTCCAGAGACTGGCCATCGTCGCCATTGCCCCGAAAGAAAGAAAACTCTTCCCAGCATCCGCGCATCGGCAAGCTATTGAAAAAGAATGGCCCGGACAAATTACCCAGCTGTCTTTCGTTTGGGCTATATGTCCGACTCGTGTTGCTCCAGGGTTCGCTAGCGAAACTCAAGCCGGCTTGAAAAGGCTTTTCTTGCTCAATGTTGGCGAGCCTCAGACTTCGGTTTGCTCGAGCTACAAATCAATGGTAATCCGATGCATGGTTCGTTTGAGCCTTGCCCTAATGGACTCCCGCAACCAACCGCCGTCTTGCCTAAAAGGATATCCATCCTGTAGGCTTTCCGGCGTCTTGTCCGAGGCTCAAAGCCGCTCTGGCAGCGCGACTCGTTATCGTCGAAGAGCTGCTCTATAGGAACGGCTGGTAGGGTTTTTGGGGAGCTCATAAGCCTTCACATTCGGGAATGGTCAAGGAGAGAGTTGTACTTCCAAGGAACAACGATCGTATTGCCGTTCCCTCAAAAAAGGACGGGTGTTCCTACAGCCTCCTTTGAAAGACACGTGACGTTTCGCCGGTTCCTGCATGCTCCTAGGGTCGTCCTTCCAGATGAGCGAAGATTAGGAAAAGGAGGGGCCGCGAAAGATAGCCGGCGGTTCGCTTATGGCTTTTTTCCAGGCATCCCAAGCAGCGTGAAAGCTTGAATAGCCAATTTCACATTCGAGCTTATCATAGTCCATGCGGACAGGCTGGTTCGGGACCAGATCCTCCATCCAGAGCGATGCATAGTTAACCATCCTTTGAAGATGTGCGGGCGCTAGTTCATCCATTCTCATCTGCGCCAGAATAGAAAATTCTTTTTCGTCTAAATTCCCGGGTGGCTTCCAGATCCCGTCAGGAGTAAGAACCGGGCTTATCATCGGGCACATGCGAATGATTCGGCTATCCGTCTCTGACCAAAGTCCTTGACTGCCCCCGGTTAGCACGTGAGCGAGAAAGGTAGCCGAATCAGGGGGATCATCCAGAATTACCGTGGCTGCTTTCCTAGCATCTTGAAGAAGCCCGCTTGGGGTGGGGTTGCGAAACAGAGGCGAACGGGTTTCACCAGCAGGAGCTGGAGGCAAAGCGACACGGCGTGTGCCAAGACTTAAAGCAACAATTTCTTGTGGATTTGCTCCCAGCACAATCGCTTCCGTCACCGCTGCCAGGACTGGGTTGTTGTATCCTCCCATTGCTCCATCCCAAAAGCGCATGCATCGCTTTTCCAAATACAGCTGGCTTGGAGCATCGAAGTAAGCCACGGGAGCCGTCGTCGAGGCGTCGACAACCTCAGCAACCGAAAAGTCGCTTTCCCCTCCTGAACCCCAACCCGGCGAACGCGTTACTTTCGATCGAAAGAAAGCGGCCACATTTCGGTCATAGTCAAAGGCAATTACTAAGAGATGAAGCGGAGCTTTGCTGTTGGGACGGGGCACTAAGGCAGCCGCTTCTGCCAGGATTCGTGTCTTCAACCCCGGAAGAAGCTCTCGGATCGCCCTTGCTTTTCCTTTTTCTTGGTAGCGAGGGATGAAGCCAAGAAAGGACAAAAGCCGGTAGAAAAGGTTTTGTGTTGGGGCAAAAAAGTTCCGGCGGGTTCTTTCATCCAGAAAGAGATTCTGGATCTTAGCCGGCGTCATGTTCTCCAGCAGTCCTGCAAGAACGAGACTCCCGGTCGAAGTTCCAGCGGCCAGATCAAATACGCGGAGAATCTCGTGTCCCGGTGTGTCCTTTCCGAAAAGCCTTCCTAGGGCCATAGCTAGGACCACTCCCCAGACTCCACCCCCATCTAAAGAAAGGATCCGGAAGATAGACTGACCCTGGTGGCGCAAAAGACCCGTCCTTTCAAAGCCACATAGCTGCCTGAGAAAGCCAATCTTGCGCGAGTCGGTGACGACCGGCGACTCGATGTGTTTCTGCTAAAAATCACGGCAGCTTGCTTCTCGGATAGCTCCAGACCTTCGGTTGCGAAATGCCATGTCTTTGAAAAAGGTCAAGCTCGTTATGGGTGCCCGTCCATGCCTCTCCATGAAGTCCGTTTCCGTAACCAGTGGTCCGGACCGCCGGAAAATGAGCTGAGAAAAGCCACGCTCGATCCATCCGAACCGCAACGTGTTTTCGTCGGAAAAAAGATCGCTTGCGCTGTCTCTACGAGCGGAACGAAGCGTTTATCCTTGTATGGCTTTGGGATAGCCTTCCCCTTATTCCGGTAGTCCTTTCGGGTGTAGCGGTCGAAAGCTTCAGACCGCTGTTGAGTGCTTTCCGAATGGAAAGAAAATCGCCCGCCCCTAGAAACTCCCTGGTTAGCATACTGGCTGGACCATCCTTGTCCCTTTTGTTCCCTTTTTGCAGGAGATTCAGGGCGCGCTGTCCCTGGCCGGGTTCGTCCCCTCTAACCCTGGGGAGTGAGAAGAGTTTCCAGTGACGGTCGGCTTTTTGGCAATGGAACACGTCGCAGTTTGGCGACAATACTCTGGCAACAACGACCACTCTCATTGGTTGTTACTAAGTGGAAATAAGAGAGCCTACCAGAAACTTGATCAGCGGAGACTGCCCAGTCGTACTGTTCGAGTCTTCTATCGACGGCAGCTAGATGGCCGTTTGTGCATGGGTTAGTTTCCGCTCTGTCTCGCTCCGCTCTCGCAACGATCGCTCGACTGCTAGAGGTAGGGATCCACAGTAGCGGATAGGCTTGGGGACGTTCCCGAAAGCCAAAGGACGGCTACCCGCGAGGAGGGACGGATGGCAGGCAGAGGTCTACTGCGTAAGAATTACTGGTATCGTCTGTGTTGGGCTCAGCTGCCCGCCATCCCCAAGAACGCTAACGCAAAGGAGGATCCATTCGGGGTGACCGCGTTCTCACTCAACCCATGGCCGAAAGAGGATTGGTATGCGTGTGCGGTTTTTGAGCAAAGCCACTTAGCCAGACAATGGATCGCATTTCCTGTTACGGTGATGCACGACCATCAAGATTTCCGCTTGCTCTTGCCAATCCTAGACTTTGCCTCTTGGTCGAGCGTTGCTAAAAAACCATGGGAGATCATGGCCGAGACACGTTCCACCCTCGGGCTTTTTTTCGAACGCGATTAAGAAATCGGGATGTGCAGAAAGTGGTAGAGCTCGTTGCGGAGAGAAACCGGGAGAAGAATATCCGCTAGAAGCTTCCCATTACAAAGAATAATCATCCAGGTAATAAACCAGGCAATCAAAGAAAGCCAGCGGGGATTGGCAAAAATCCCAACCTTGGCAGGATCGCTCGTAAACCGCACCAGGGGCCAAACGGCAAAACCCAACTGCGCGCTTAAAACCACTTGGCTTGCAACCAGAAGGTCCGTGGTCTTCTCTTCGCCAAAATAGCCAATCACTGCGACTGCGGGCAGAATCGCAAGAGCGCGTGTCAAAATCCTTCGCACCGCCGGTCGAAGCTTGAGGGATAGAAAGCCTTCCATCACCACCTGACCGGCGAGCGTTCCGGTCAAAGTCGAGTTTTGGCCCGAAGCTAAAAGGGCTAAGGCAAAAAGAATGCTGGCCAGCGGGTTCCCCAACAAAGGTGAGAGAAGGCGATAGGCTTCCTGAATCTCCCCTACTTCAGATCGCCCGGATCGATGAAAAACCGCGGCGGAAAGAATCAAGATCGCTGCGTTAATGAAGAAAGCGATCCCAAGCGCTAGCGTCGAATCGAACGTCGCATACCGAATCGCTTCCCGTTTTCCTTCTGAAGTAGGCTGATATTGACGCGTCTGGACGATCGCAGAGTGAAGGTACAGGTTGTGCGGCATGACTGTTGCACCCAAAATCCCGATGGAGACGTAGAGCATCTGTGGATTTGTGAGGATTTTGGGATGCGGGACAAGCCCCCTCACGATGCCCATCCAATCAGGCCGAGACAAGGAGAGTTCGGCAGCAAAACAACCGCCAATCACCAGAATCAGGGCAACCACACAAATCTCCAGATAGCGAAACCCTCGGTGTTGCAGGTAGAGCACTGCCAGGACATCAAGAGCCGTGAGCAAGCAACCCCACACCAGCGGAAGCCCAAATAAAAGCTGCAGGGCTATCGCTGAGCCCACAACCTCAGCCAGGTCACATGCCGCAATGGCAATCTCGCATAGGATCCAAAGGAAAATAACGACGCCGTCTGGGTAAGCATCCCGGCAAGCTTGAGCCAAATCCCTTTCGCCTGCAATTCCCAACTTCAAAGCCAGGTGCTGGAGCACCATGGCCGTGAGGTTGGAAAGAAAAATCACGCATAGAAGCTCGTATCCAAACTTTGCGCCGCCGGAAAGATCGGTGGCCCAGTTGCCGGGATCCATGTATCCCACCGCTACCAAATACCCAGGCCCTGCAAAGGCAAGAAGCTTGGCCCAAAAGGAAGGTTCCGTGGGGACTGGAACGCTTCCAAAAACTTCGGGAAGGCTATGGCTCTCCTTTGCCCTTAGCCAGGGCTGCGAGCGTGACCTAATTTTTTCCTTGCGAAGAGGCCAGCGCATAAAGACACAAAAGGCAGGGGATATTCTGGGAACGCTTCCCAACACCAAAGATTAAAGCGAACATTGTTTGACGCCTACAACGAAAAGTTTCCTTTCCGCTCGGCTGGTAAACCCAAGGGGCCAAACTGTCCAGGAGCTAAATCCCTGGGATGGCTTTTGAGAAAAGAGTCCAACCCTTACAGAAGGAAAGCTTTTCGACCCAGATACAAGGCCAAAAAAAGGCCTGCCGCGGCCAAAAGAAAACCAAAGACAACGTCCCAGACAAAGAAATCCGAGTCTTCCAGACGGGGACTATCGATTTGGCGTTTCACGTACCAATAACGAACCGTTCCAAAGGCGATAGTGAAAGCTCCCAGGAGAAGAAAGGCAAAGCCAAAGGAAGCTCCGCCTCTCCATCCTTGTTCCAGAGGCTTTCTCGTCACCTCATATTGCAGCACGTGGAGAAAAATGGTGAATCGCTCCACAAGGAATCCAAAGGCCATGATTCCGATCCCAGTCCGAATCCAGGCAAGAAACGTGCGCTCGTTCGCAGAGTGATCGCTAAAGTTCTTCTTCACGGGTTGTCTCTCCTTTGATAAAGCACCCCTTTTAGAGGGGTTTTCCATTTTGTTAAGAACAAAGGCTTAGCTCCCGCCCTAAAAATGCCGGGAGGAATTCCAACGCAAGACCGTGGGCCTTCTGCGAAATGGCCGGAATTTCTTCTCTGTATGTTCTGGTTAATCCTTGGACGGCGAAAGGAAGGTTTTGACAAAACCTGCGAGGCCTTTCCTTTCAAGCCACTTGCTTTGGACTGAATGCAAGTTTCGCAACGAAAAGGCTAGACCCTCCTCAAACTTTGGGACGGTTGAGAGGGGCCATTGGTACCCTTGGAAGGACCTATCCCGGTTCCGCTCTGGCTCCCAGAAAAAAAGCTGAAAACATCCCTTTCCTCATGCGACGGACCGTGGGGAACCCTCAAACTCTCTTGTCACGTGTCACCCAGAGAAAACAAGCGTCCTTTCCCTTGCACCACAACAAAGGATTGGAAAAGAGCACCCGAACCGGATGATCTTTTGCTACCAGAACAAATACGTGCGCAGAAAAGAGGCTCTCCTCGGCCTGCGCAAGAACTGCGACAAACCTAGAGAGCCTCGGTTCCGTGCTCCTGCGACTCCTTCGAAAATCCTCGCTCTTCCACTCGTAGTAGAGCGGTCGGGAACCTCGCCATCAGGTTCTTTTTTCCCTGCACGCCCGTCCCCCCAGCTCGCCGCCCCAGGAGTACTATAACCAGGGATCTCCTTTTCTCTTCCTCCCGCCAGTCCGGAACTTTACCTAAAAAGGAAGCGCTTACGGGGCTTCCTCCCCGGGAGGGACAACGGTTGCGCCAGGCGTTTGTTTTGCGCGCCTTAGCTCCCGAATTTTTTCAAAAAGACGCTTTCGTTCCCTCCGGAGAACCCTCCGCTCCTCTGCTAGTTGATTGAGCACAGCAACCACAGCGTTAAGTTTCTCTTGAGGGCCAGCTGCATTCATGGCAGCTATCGCCTGCTCCCACTTCCGCTCTTGCTCCTCTCTGAGCTGATGCAGGCGCAGGCGAGCCTGCCGCATTTGCTCCCGGATGGCCTCGTCCTGGCTAGAACTTGGATAACCAGAGGAAGCGAAAAGAAGAAGAGAAAGGATGCCGGTAACAACAACCGAAAGGTTCCTTTGGTTTCTCATGTAGAGGGATGACGGTTGTTGTCCCGAAAAAGTTACAATGGGGAAGCACAGATCTAAAGAGATTTTGGGCACACTTGGAGCCATCACCCTGCCGCTTGGGCCATGCACTCAACTCCATTCTGATACGCTGTCGTGAGCACCTTATGTGTCCGCGTATTGTTTAGCTCTTGGCAAGCCTTGAAGAACGTGTCGGCGCGGCCGACGGCGATGGCGGGGGGATACGAAGAAACGGGCAGACGGGGCAAGGCTCCATCTCTTTCACAAGCACGGGCGCCAGCTGCGTTCTTCCCACATCGCGTCCAGCCTATGACCGGTTGCCGCAAGCTACCGGCTCTTTCAGGACGGTACGTCGGTCCCGAGGGCACCAGACCCAGGATAGGCCGTTGGGTTGACACAATGAGGATTTTTGACAAATGACCATGCCGAATGTATCCACCCAGTGGTTTGCTCCGCGCAGCCACCATGCCTTGTGGAAGTTTTACGGAAGCGTGTACATGTTCTACCCCAATAGGCCCAGTGATCCAATGGCGTTTCCCAAAGCTCCCGCATGCTCATCCCCTCAGCGCTTGAGGACAACCAAAAGCTACCTGGCAGACCAATCTCAGATGCCTGGCTGGCAGCCGGCTAGCGCACGTTGAGGCCCCCCGCAACCCCAACCGTCTGGTCCAAATGAAAATAGCCAAAGCACTTTGCCTACGTCCTTTGCTTGAGTTGAGTATGTCCCGCATCCTTGGCCTGCAGTCGGCCTTTCTAGGACGATTCTCTTAGCGCGCCTATAGCTCTGAGCTTTCTGCTTTGGGTGAAAGATCACTCTTTCGACCTCAACCAAACGAGGGAACCATCTGGGAAACGCAATCGAGCCGCTCTGGATGAAGGACAAATTCGTCCAATTCTCCCACGATTCGATCCAGCACTCCTAGCGCAACGACTTTTCCCTTAGGAAGGCTCTTAAGAAAGCGGCGTAGCTGCAAAAGCTTTTTCAATATTTCCCCGTCCATTCCCTTTTCTTGCATAACCCGCCATGCTTCTTTACGGGCATCCAGTTTTCCTTCTAGAAGCAGCGTCTGAACGAAGGCAAGGTTCTCCGTTACGGAAAACTCATCGAAATAGATCTCTCGAATCAACCGGTCAAAACGTTCCGGGGAAATTCCGAGAAGCTTCAGCTGGCTGCGAGCAAGATCAATCCTTTTTAAGGCAAATTCAATCTCTTGGCGAAGAGCGTGCAGCTCCCTTCGATTGAGCTTGGGAAACGAATACGACTCTATGGCTTGTAGCTCTTCCTCTATGGAGGCTCCTAAAAGAACTCGTCGCATCGAAGGAAAGGGACGCACACAGAGGTTCTCGAGCGGCTTGCGGCGAAGTTCCTCGTACAATTCTCCCGTGTTGTACCCCCGCTGTTCAAACGGAGTCGGAAAGTAGCCGACAAAACCCACTTCCTGGAGATTGGGGCGCCCAGCTCTCCCTGCCATTTGCAAAAACTCCATTTTTGATAGAGGTCCTAAGGTCGGGCGTGCCAATTGAGCGAAAAGAACGGTGCGTACGGGGAGATTAATCCCCAAGGAAAGAGCGTCGGTTGCGACTACGGCGCGTAGAAGCCCTTCCCGTGCTAGCCGTTCAACCAGAAGCTTTTCTTTGTAAAGAAGGCCTCCGCTATAGATTCCAATGCCCCCTTGGATCAGTTCCCAAAGCCGCCGGTTACGGAGAAGATATTCCCTTGCAAGCGCCCGAACCGCGGCCCTATCAACCTCAACGCCCAGTTCTTCGGCACGCCGGCGGAGCCAACGGGCCAGCTCCATTACTCCCCGATAGGAAAAAACAAAAAGGAGGGTAGGAGCCAGATCAAAAAGCACCTCCTCTACGCGAACGGGATTCTCTAGGTATTCCATCGGTACGGGTCGCTCGCAATGTTCCACCACCACCAGGGGTCGCTGGCATAACCGCTCCAAGTAACGAGCCAGGGAGCGTGTTTGGACGGTAGCCGAAAGGAAAAGAAGCTGACTTTGTGGATGCGTTCTCGCGATTCCCTCGGCGTACGCGCGAGCACGATCCGGGTTATGAATCATGTAGTGGATCTCGTCGATGACCACTCGCTGTTCCGGTAACTCGCAGAAAGCATTGGCATAAACCTCTTGGGTCATGCAAAGAACTGGAGCTCCGGCGTTACGCGCAACGTCCCCAGTAAGGATACCAACACCCTCTTCTCCGAGGACCCTTCGCAATTCCAGATACCGTTCGTTAGAGAGGGCCTTAATGGGAGCCGTAAAGATGACGCGGTTTGCACACCACGGCGTTTCAAGCCCTGCCCAACGGTAGGCCACAATCGTTTTACCGCTCCCCGTAGGAGCACTTACCAGACCTGTCCTACCTCCCAGCTGCCAAATCGCCTCTCTCTGCCACGGGTAAAGGTCAATTTCCTTACCATAAAGATTGCGCCACTTTGAGATGAACGACATCGCTTTTTCTTTAAGACGGGGGTAGGTTTGTCAATATTCCAAGAAGCCTTTTGCGTTTGGTCCCTGACCCGCCGTGCCCCGGCGAGCCATGCCCTTTGCTGGATGCACACATTGAAAGCCGTGCTGGTGCCTCTGCGGAAAAGGGCCGCCCGAGGCGCCCCCTTTGCACATGGCTCCTCGGGGATCTAACTCCCAAAAAGCAAACGGCTCGGGTCTGCCCATGAGTTTTGCCTGCCTGTACGTTACCATGCCAGGGTCTTCTCTCGGTTTGTTTTTTTAAACTCCCTAAAGAAAGCTCTCCTTTGGACGACCACGCCTAGTAAAAATGGCTCAACCACGCAGCAATGGGTCAAAACGCGTGGCGTCTCGTGCGGAGCCCACATTTCGGCTCCTATCCAAGCTGCGACCAGAACACGTTCATCGGTCCCATACCAGTCCACCAACACCCCTGATCCTCGCTCCTTATGGAGCTCCCGAGCCGGCCGGTTCCGATCCTTTCCGCCGGAAGAACCCTTGCTCGCCTAGGCTCAGAGTCCCAAGCCAAAAGCTTCCCTCTTCCTTTTTTAGAAGAACAGTGAGAATCAAACCAGCATCCAAGCTTGGTGGGCGGAACGGGAGCTAACTTAGAACTCCATAAGAAACGCCAAAAAAGGATCCTCCAGTAGGAGCGGGAAAATCAGGGCCATCCTTTTTCATTGTACTTCAATGAGTCCTTTTTATTAAGCGCTCTCTTTCCCTTTTCCCCGGACGGGTTCGTGGGGTCGATCTACACTGAACGCACGGCCTGGTTGTATGCACATTGGCACTACAATCGGTTTACGGAAACACTTTCCAAGGCAAGGGAAAATTTCTAGATTTCTCTAGAGAAAGGGTCGCTCGAAAAGTTTCGTTTTTCGATGGATGCATCTTGGCTTTTCCCTTTTCCTTCTGCTCATCACCCAACCGAAGGTTCTGGTTCCCGAAAGAAAAAACTCCGGTGCAAAACGCGTTAGAAAACGAAAGCGCATTTTTGCGGCTTTTCTTTGCGATTCCTTTGGCCCAGGCAACTCGTGAAAGTTTGGAGTCCCTTTTGGGCCACTGGTCAATTCACATCCCTCAGATCCGTTGGGTAAACCCGTCGCAGCTCCACATCACCCTTCATTTTCTGGGGAAAACCCCAAGTACCTCTCTTCCTCTCCTTCGGGAGGTTCTTGAACAGACAGCGCAAACCCACAGCGCGTTCTGGGCCTGTCTGGGCCCGCTAGAGGCGTTTCCGAACCGGACTAACCCTAGAGTCCTGTGGGTTTCTCTGAAAAAGGGTGCCGGTGAGATCCAAGAGCTTGTCGGAACGCTCACTCGTCTCCTCGTCGAACGTGGCCTATCGACACGAGAGGAACGCACCTTTGTTGCTCACGTGACTATAGGGCGGATCCGGGCTGCCGTACCCCGGCCCATGATTCGCCAGCTATTGGAGCAGCCGCTCTGTCCAGAGCCATCTCCTTTTTTTGTGGATCGCATTACCCTCTTTTCCTCAACCCTCACTCCGACTGGCCCCATCTACCGTGCGATCAACGAGGCTCGCCTTTCCCCGCCAACTTCTACGGAACCAAAATGCTAGAGCCAGGATCGCGCCAAAAGCTTTCGCGGCCACTCCTCTTAGTCTTGTAACGTTCCTCCAGCATGCTGACCCTCGACCGACGCGGAGCCGATTCTTCGTGTTCGAACGTAGCCGCAGGCTGCGATCGCCGCGCCCAGAAGACCAACACTCCTCCGGACAACGACGTAGACAGGAATCTCCCGTAAGAGAGAAGAAAGCCTACCCTTTTTCTCGAAAGCTCTCAGAAAGGTCTCGTGTTGAAGAAGGGGGAGGATGCGTGGAGGGATGCCCCCAGCCAAGTAGACTCCTCCCGTAGCTAAAATTTTTAAGGCAAAATCTCCAGCCTCGCTCCCCAAAATGCTGACAAAGAGCTCCATGGCCCTGCGGCAATCGGGATAGGCTTCCGGTTCCTGAATCGCTCGCTCTACTATGAAGGCAGTGGGATCTGGGGCCTGTTCCCCTAAGTGGTCTGGGGTGGGATCCTCCGAAGCTGCCTCTTTGGCTCGAAAGAATCGGTAAAGATAGGGGATCGCCATGCCGGAACACACCCTTTCCACGCTTACATGTTCAAACTGGAGCTGGAGATACTCCAAGAGCTCCCTCTGGAGAGGTGAAGCGGGAGCAAAGCCCACGTGCCCTCCCTCCGAAGGGTACGCGTGATACCCGTCTTTTCCCCAAACAAGAAACGCCTCTCCAAGGCCCGTACCTACCGCAACAATAACCATGGCACCCTTTGGATCTTTTTGCCCCTCCCTTACTATCTTGAAATCCGACGCACTTAAGTACGGAAGAGCATGGGCCATGGCCTCTACATCGTTCATCACCCAGGTGGGAACACCCAAAACTTCCTCCAACCGGCGCTGGTCCACCTCCCATGGAAGGTTCGTCAGATGAGCCCTGCCATAGCGTACGGGTCCTGGGACCGCAAGACACGCTCCTTGAAGGGATCGCCGCCGGTCTCCTAGAGTTTCCCGAAGCAAATCCTCCAGGCTTGGGTACCTCGCAGAGGCAACTCGAATCGGATCGGTAAAGGTTCCCAAACCCGTTGTAGAATCGTAGAAAGCTAGCTCTGTCTTGGTTCCACCTATGTCGGCTACCAGGAACACGACTCTTCTTCTCCCACAGTGCTTGGGCGACCGTCAAAAGGAAAGGACATCGGTAGCGTTACGATGAGACCGAAAAGACTCTACAGTATTGATGGACGGCGCATCACCGTCGCGCTGCGTCTACGCGACTACTCAAAGCAGATCTTTGCCTCCAGTCGGCCGAAGGGACCGGGATGGGTCTTTCGCGAAAGAACGTGGTATCCCAGCCTCGTCGTCGAAACGGAAGATA
The DNA here is from genome assembly GCF_905250085.1 of Candidatus Methylacidithermus pantelleriae. Taxonomy (GTDB): domain Bacteria; phylum Verrucomicrobiota; class Verrucomicrobiia; order Methylacidiphilales; family Methylacidiphilaceae; genus Methylacidithermus; species Methylacidithermus pantelleriae. Next base: position 110,616 of record NZ_CAJNOB010000045.1, on the reverse strand, counting down.
GGCAGGCTCGGGCATCCGGCCCCATGCTAGGCATGGGTGTCCGGCAAAAGAATTTTGCCGGCATAAGCACAGGCAAAATCTTTGACGGCGGAAAAGGTGCGCGACAACCGTGACTGCTCCCTTGCTCCGCGTTGTCGTCTTCCGTCCAAGGGCAGCCAGAGCGCTAGACAGAAGTTCCGGCAGGTCTCCGCCAAAAACATGCGGCGCGTTCGGCACATGAGCTGCGAAACGATTCGAGCCATCGTCCAGGCCGCGACTGAGGCGCGGATCGCCAGGACCGGGATGGAAGACCTCACGCACATCTGCGACCAGATCAAAGCCGCCAAACGCGTGTGCGCCCGTTAGCATCGCTCAGCCTGGCGGCAGCTGCCGTCGTTCGTCGAGGAGAAGGCAAGCGCCGCGGCCATCGCGGTCGACTACGTCGATCCAGCCTCCACGAGCCAGAGCTATTTGTGTCGTGGAGGTCCAAGGAAACGCTTGCGACATGGCTGGGAGTGTGCTGACCGTCGCCTCCGGGCACATAGCGACGTCAACGCAAGTCGGAAGATCACCCGGATTGGGAAGTCTGCGGCTTTGCCAAGACCGGCTGTAAACACTCTTGATGTTGGAAGGATGGGCAAGGTCAGCTATCTCTGCGCTCTACAAGAAAACCTGCGACTTCATCGCAGGTTGTTTGCGGATCAATCAGGAAAAGATTTTTTGCGTGAAAAAGTGTCTAAAAAAACCTTTTCCGCCAGCAAAGACCTTGCCTGAATAAGAAAGCACTGGCCCCGGTTCTTGAATAACAGCCTCATGGGGTACATTCTGGCACTGGACATCGGGACGGGCAGTGCTCGCGCGCTTCTCGTAGCACCCGATGGGAGGGTCTGTGCGTTCTCGCAAAGACCCCTGGAGGTTTCTACTCCCAAGACAGGATGGGTAGAACAGGACCCGGAAGAACTATGGTTCACTCCAAAAGAGTGTATCGAAGACGTAGTTTCTCGCGCCAAGATTTGTGCTGGTGAAATCCGTGGGATTGGCATCGCCAACCAAAGGGAAACGATTGTTCTCTGGGAGCGGAGCTCGGGGCGCGCCCTCTCTCCAGCCATCGTGTGGCAAGACCGTCGTTCGGCGCGACTCTGCCAAGAACTTTCTTCACGGCATGATCTACCCTCTTTGCGCGAAAAGACTGGGCTTTTCTTAGATCCGTACTTTTCCGCTCCAAAATTGATGTGGCTCCTGGCCCAGCACCCGCAGTGGAGGGAAGCGGCCTTGCGGGGCGACCTTGCCGCCGGGACCGTGGACTCGTGGTTGATCTGGAATATAACGCAAGGACACTGTCACAAGAGCGACGTTAGTAATGCCTCTCGAACTCTCCTTCTTAATATTCGGCAGGGCTCGTGGGATCCCCAGCTCCTGGCTCTTTTTGATGTGCCCCCTTCTCTTCTCCCGAGACTTTGTCCCTCTCAAGGTTACATAGGCGAAGCGATTGAGCCTGCCTGCATACGAGGAGTCCCGATTTTGGGGATTCTCGGAGACCAGCAAGCTTCGCTTTTTGGACACCGTGCTTGGAATCTCGGCGACACCAAATGTACCTACGGTACGGGAGCCTTCGTTCTTCAAAACCGCGAGGATCGGTTGTCTATTGCTTCGCAAGGCCTCCTCACCACTATCGCTTGGGCCACCGGCCAGGAGCGCACCTACGCTTTTGAAGGCCCGGTTTTTGTCGCTGGCGCTCTCTTGGAATGGCTAGTCAATAACGTAAAGTGGTTTGAGTCCGTTGAGGAGATCCTGGAGTGCGCCGCCCAAACCCCCAATTCCGAAACCGTCACCTTTGTCCCTTCCCTCTGCGGCCTAGGAAGTCCCTCTTGGGATCCGGAAGCAACTGGGATCCTGCTTGGGCTCACCCCAAGGACAACCAAACGGGAAATTGCGCGGGCTGCACTGGAGGGGATTGCCTGGCAAATCGCTGACGTATGCGAAGCTTTGCAGGCAGAAACCCAAAAACCCCTTGTGGAACTGTGGGTCGATGGGGGGCTGGCACGCAGCCCTTCCTTTCTGCAGCTACAAACCGACGTTTTAGGAATTCCCGTCAAATGTCCCAATGAGGTGGAATTGACTGGGCTCGGAGTAGCTTACCTCGCTGGACTTGAGGCTGGGGTATGGAAAACCCACGATGAGTTGGAGAGCCTTCCCCGTTCCTTTTCGGAGTACCACCCAACCGTAAGCCCCCAAGAGCGTGCCGACAGGCGCGACCAATGGAAGAAAGCTCTTGCGAAAACCACGAGCTCCCTATGAGCGGTTTTTTCCTATGACGGCGCCTCGAGGAAAAAATTGGTTCGATAGCGTTGCAGAGAACTCTTTCTTCCCCTACGCTCACTCTAAACATGCTAGAAGAAGGGCAACTTGCCTTAAGCAAACTCCTCGGGGATCCTCCCTTGTCGGTCCCTCCCCAGGGACTAGCCCCTCGAGGGCTGGAGCCACCGGAAAAAGGGGTCCCTTTTGGTTTTGAAGTCCTCGAACGGCCCTTGGTCTGGTTTCCTGGAGTGGAACGCTTGTACGAGCAGGCCAAAGTGGGACAATGGAACGCGACTTTCGATGTTCCGTGGGAAAAGGGGAAGGGAGTCCCGGAGGCCCTCGAACGGGCGCTCTGCCAGATCCTTACCTGGATGATCCACCAGGAATTTGCTGCCTGGTACCTTCCCGCCAAGTTTCTTCCGAGAATCCATCCCAACTATCTGGAACCAGTCCTTTTCCTTTCCACACAGATTGTGGATGAGGCCCGCCATGTAGAGGCTTTTGTGAAGCGTGTGTTTCTTAATGGCATCGGCTTTGTAGGCGCCTACCCTCAGACGGAAAGTTCCCTCCTGGGACTTTTGCACCAAGAGGATTTTGACAAGGCTTCCTTCCTTCTTCATGTGCTCGGTGAGGGAACGTTTCTCGATCTTTTTGGTTTTCTCAAAAAATGGGCTCCCGATGAGGCAAGCCGGTGTCTTTTCTCTCACGCCATGGAGGACGAGTCTCGGCATGTTGCCTACGGCATAGGACGCCTACGAGCCCGTCTGGCGGCAGACCCAGCTTGTGGAGAACGTTTCGTCGAAGCTTTGGAAGAGCGAATGGCTTTCGCTCAAGAAGTTTCGGGTCTTCCCACGGAAATCCAACAAGCCTTGGCCATCCTGGCAGGTGGTGGGGAAAAGGGAGTAGCCTTGGGGAAGGGAATGGACCGAACCTTTCAATTCCAAGCGCAACTGCAAGCCTCTCGGATTGCTCGGTTGACCAGTGCGGGGCTACCCCAACCCCTGGCAGAACGAATTAATCAGCTCCATGTGCAGGCTTCAGGAAACGCGATGTAAACCGGAAGGTGACGCATAAGGCATACGGAAGATTCCAGGCCTATGACGCAAGCCTCGCTTTTTCCGTTTGATCCGCAGTCGGGTTCGTGGAAAGGGATCCAGGCCCATCCTTACAAGTTTCACATTGGCCCGGCTCGCGGGATGGGTTGGCATGGCATTCAAAGATTCCGGCTCGGGGGACCTCCGGACGTTCCATGCGGCTTTGAACTGCGTTATTTTGAACTTCTCCCCGGGGCCTTTTCGAGTCTCGAAAAGCACGCTCATATTCACCTGCTTTTTGTCCTTCGGGGGGAGGGCAAAGCGCTGGCTGGAACCCGGGTGTGGGAGCTTCGCCCATGGGACCTTTTCTATGTCCCTCCATGGACTCCCCACCGGTGGATCAACGAAAAGGACGAACCCTTTGGGTTTTTATGCCCCGTGGATGCTGATCGGGATCCGCCGCAACCGGTTAGCGAGGAAGAATGGAAGCTTCTGGAAGAAAATCCCGAGACGGCCCGGTATCTGTTTTGAAGAAAGAACCCAAAATCGCCTCTGGCTGCTCCTTGCACACGCAGCCGGCATTCTGCTTTTCATGGAACGAGGCTCTCAAAACAAAAGCGCATAGAATCCTAAAAGCGTGTCGGCCGAGAAAAAATGTTGGTAATGTCTTCCAATCCGACCCAACTTCCGACCAACACTATCCGAAGGAAAGGAGACTTGCTCTTTCGCTATTTGAAGCTTCCCTCTTTCGAGTTGGCCCAGGCGAAAGGTAAGCACCGTTGGGTAGAGTTTCGTTTTTCAGTAAAATGAAGGCAGCCATAGTGAAACAACCCCATGAAGATTGAACAAATGGAAACCCCTGGTTTAGCCGCCTTTTCCTATGTGATTTTTTCGGGAAAAGACGCTGCAGTTATCGATCCAAGAAGAGATACGGCCATCTACCACAAATCGGCAGCCCACCATGGGGCCAAGATCCGCTATGTTCTCGAAACTCATATCCACGCTGACTATGCAAGTGGTGCCCGGCAACTGGCGAAGGAAACGGGCGCCCTCCTTTGCCTAAGCGGGCATGATGAGGGGGAAGAATATTCGTACCAGTTTCCCCACCAAAAACTCCGAGATGGAGACCAGCTTTTGCTGGGAAAATTGCGCCTGGAAGTCTTGCATACCCCAGGCCACACGCCGGAGCACCTTTGCTTTGTTCTCTACGATCCAACAAGCTGCGGGCAACCTTTAGCACTTTTTAGCGGTGATCTTTTATTCGCTGGGTCTGTAGGACGTCCAGACCTTTTGGGACAAGCACGCACTTACACACTGGCTCGGGAACTGGTTCATACCCTCAAAGAACGTATCGCTCGACTCCCCGATGGGATGCTTTTGTACCCGGCCCATGGGGCCGGTTCGCTCTGCGGGGCGGACCTTGCAGAACGCACCGTCTCCACTCTTGGATATGAGCGTTCTTGCAACCCCTTTCTCACCCAAGCAACGGAGGAAGAAGCGGTACGTCACATCCTGGCGACGCTTCCCGAGTTTCCCGAGTATTACCGTAGGATGAAAAAGCTCAATAGTGAAGGACCTCCAATCCTAGACGGGATCCCCGGAGCAAGAGCACTCTCGTTGGAAGAGTTCGTCTCCCTGCAAGAGGAGGACAACACGGTCATTGTTGATCTAAGGACTCCGGAAGCGTTTGGAGGAGCTCACATCCCAGGTTCTTTGTCCATTGGGTTTTCCCCGGCTTTCTCCCTGTGGGCTGGATGGATCCTCCCCTATGAGGCCAACATCCTTTTAGTAGGCGAACCTGGGAGCGACTTGACCGAAGCAAGGTCGGCTCTGGTTCGGGTGGGACACGATCGGATTGTCGGTTACCTTGAAGGAGGAATCAGAACTTGGATCAGCTCGGGCCGACAAGTGGCCCATGTCCCACAAGCAAGCGTGGAGGAACTTGCCGATCGACTACCCAATTTCAATAAAGAAGGAATCGAAATTTTAGATGTCCGAAGTCCCACAGAATGGTGCAATGGGCATCTACCGCATGCACGCCATATCCCGTGCGGCCAATTACCCAAAAGGCTCCATGAACTTTCGCCGGACATTTCTTACTGGGTTGTTTGTGGAAGTGGGTACCGGTCCAGTATTGCCACAAGTCTCCTCAAGCGCGCCGGGTTTGTTTGTGTAACCAATGTTGATGGTGGCATGGAAGCGTGGAAAACTCGCAATTATCCGGTTATTCGAGAGGAAAAAACGCAAAACTAGGAAAGCCGGCCTTTCTTTGGCAGAGCTATTTTTTTGTCCGAGGAAACCCTTTCTTTTCTCCGAAAGAAAACAACTACCGGAGCTAGCTTAGAAAAGCCACTTTTGGGGAACGGACGTTTGGAAAAACCTTACGACCCATCCGCAGAACCTAAGGTTTTTCCTGTCGTTGAGCCTCGCAAACCCCTTGAATGGGTGGCAAAAAATCCGGTGAGGGAACGCGTATTTTTGGGGAGCTAGCCTAACTTCACGGAAAGGCGCTTTTTTGGTTGCACAGAGCCGGACAGCTTTCGCTTTTCTCGCAAAGTCGCCCCTAGCAAGAACCCGCCGCACACTTCTTTGCCGACTCCCATGAGCAAGCTTAGGAAATCCCCTGCACAAACGAAAAAACGCAACCCATCAAGAAGAGGACGCAAGGGTTCCCTTCCCGGAGAGGCATTGTGCAAGCTCTTTGGCTAAGGGACGGGAAATTCCCGGCTCTCCTCAAAGGGAAACCGATCGTTCCACACGCAATCATAAGGTCGAATTTGCCTTTGCCTTTGCTTTGGGAGAGTTTTTGAGCATTCTCGTCCGTGGCGAACGCAAGACATTTGCTATGAGGCGAAACTCCTTGTCCCCATTGTTTCAAAAAGTTTTCTCGCGGTGCCAGAACCGTCCCCTTACCTTCGTCCTTCTTCTCGGGCTTGTAAGCCTTTTGGCCGACCTTACCTACGAAGGGGCTCGTAGTATTCTTGGTCCCTACCTCGGAACCCTTGGTGCGTCCGGAAAAGTGGTAGCTATCATTGCCGGAGCAGGCGAGCTTGTAGGGTTTGCTTTTCGATTCCTCTCGGGAACCCTTACGGATCAAACCCGGCGTTACTGGACTATAACACTCGCAGGCTACGCCGTTAACCTGCTTGCCGTCCCAGCTCTTGCCTTAACCCAACGGTGGGAATGGGCTTGCGCACTTGTCGTTTTGGAGCGCATGGGAAAAGGACTTCGCACCCCGGCGAGAGATGCCATGCTTTCCCAGGTCGTCACGCCCCTGGGCCGGGGATGGGGTTTTGGATTGCATGAGGCCTTAGACCAAGTGGGAGCTATGGGCGGCCCCCTACTGGTAGCGGCCGTTCTTGCCTTCGAAGGTAACTATCGGGTCGCCTTTGCGACTCTGGCCATACCCGCCGTTTTTGCCTTGCTCGTACTGAACGGGGCCCGAATCCTTTACCCACGACCGCATGAGGTTGAACGAGAAGAACCGGCCAATCCCACTGGTCCCCTAAGGCGTACTTTTTGGTGGTACTTGGTAGCTGCAAGCTTGATGGCCGCTGGGTTTGTCGATTTTCCCTTGGTCGCTTTCCACCTGGAGCGGTCCCAAAAACTCCCTCCTCCCCTGCTGCCCCTGTTGTACTCCCTAGCGATGGGTGCCGATGCAGTTGGGGCCCTTCTTCTTGGGAGGCTTTATGACCGCCTGGGTCTGCGTGTTGTCCTAGCTTCTACTCTCCTCTCTCTTCCCGCTACCCCCATGATTTTCCTCGGAGATTTTTGGGTAGCTTTCGTCGGGATCCTTTTCTGGGGGATTGGCCTCGGGGCTCAGGAATCGATCCTGCGAGCAGCCATTGCCAGCATGACCCCTTCTCACCGCCGCGGCAGCTCCTATGGGCTTTTTTCGATGACCTATGGCTTCGCGTGGTTTTTAGGAAGCTCCATTCTTGGCGTTTTATACGAGCAAAAGCTTTCCTTTATGGTTGGGGTTTCGGCAGGTTTCTTATTCTTTTCTTGCCTCATTCTTTTTCTTTTGTGTCGCAACACACCTCAATTGTCTACCAAGGGAACGCAATTGGTCTTTTTATAAAGCAAGAAAAACCATCTAAAAGCTTTACACAATCAAAGGCTTCCCGTTGGTTATTTTCCTTTAGAGGGCCATGTTCACAGCGATCGATCGGCTAAGCTACGGCCGATGTTATCCCAGCGCATTGCACGGAAAGGGTCTTGTTTTGCCATCGAGTTTTATCATCCTATTGGAATGCATCGGAAAAAGAGAAAACGAAGAATGAACATAGGAAACAAAGCCCTTTACCTGTGTGGCCAATTGAAAGAGGAGAGGAACCTTGCAAAGACAGTTGGTGTGTCACCCGTAATGCCTGTAACCTTCATCCTTTTTGCTCCATTGGATCTCCATGGTAAATAGGGACTGCTTTCATAGAGAATGTGTCTGGCATGGCCAAGTAAAGCCTTTCTCAACAAACCCAGGCGCGAAAAGAAGCAGGAAGATCCATAAGAGGCCAAAAGGAAGCACCGCACAAAGGGCTTTTGCCCTTTCCGAACGTTTTTTGGAAAAAAAACTTTCAAAAGCCTGTCCCGTATCCGGGCCGATGGGCAAGAGGCCTTTCCGTAGGCTATGGCGAAGATTTTCCCGAGCGATCGCTCTAATGCCCTTGAAAGCGGTTTGTTCACGTTGAAGAAATGCAAGAGTTTCGAAGCCGGTCTTGCTGGCGGCAGGTGGGAAGGGATAGGCTAAGACTCAGTACTCCCAGCTGTTGAAGGGTTTCAAAGTACCGGTGCGCTTTCCCTGCGGGGTTAGCTTTGCTTCGCAGCGGACAAAGGCTGGGCAACCGTTTCTAGGCCTTGATTCTCCGCATCCACCCCGAAAATCCACTCGGTAACACCTGCGACGAGCATCAGCACCGCCGCTATGAGATAGCCCAAGGATAGATCGGATCGAGCTCCTGCCTCAATGAGTCGACCAAAAAGCCACGGTGCCACGCTACCCCCGAGCCCCGTGCCGACAGCGTAGAAAAAGGCGATGGCCAAGGCCCGAATCTCCAGCGGGAAGATTTCGCTCACGGTAAGATAGGCAGAGCTGGCGGCTGCTGAGGCCAAAAAGAAGACGACGGTCCATAGCAAGATCTGTTCCCGCGCTGAAAGGAGCCCGCAGGCAAATGCCCAGCTGTTAGCGCCGAGCAGGAGTCCTGCTGCGGTGAATGTGCCAGCGATCATCCGTCGACGACCCACCGCATCAAAAAAATACCCTAGCAGTAGCGGCCCCATCCAATTGCCCAGGGCCAGAGGAAAAACACAAAGGCCTGCCTTCTCTGCTTCGACGCCATAGAAGCGTACCAGAACAAGGCTGTAGGTGAAGAACACCGAGTTATAGAAAAAGGCCTGTGCCGTCATGAGCATCAGCCCCAAAAAGCCGCGTCGGCGATACTGCCCCGTAACCGCCCCGAGAATGGGCCGGAAACCCAACGCGGGGTGGCAGTCTAGCGCAAGATCAGTTGTTACTAATGGTAAAGCCCGCCCCGTTTTTCTCTCCACTTGCCGCTCAATCTCGGCGACCAGCCGCTCCGCCTCCCCGGCTTTGCCGTGGATAATCATCCACCGTGGGCTTTCCGGCACATAACGGCGCATCCCCAGAATGACAAGCCCCAAAGCGGCTCCGAAGGCAAAGCCAAACCGCCACCCCAGGCCGGCGGGAATCAATGCCCAATCAAAGAGCACGAGGGTCACTCCCGCTCCTAGGGCGGCACCTATCCAAAAGCTGCCATTAACGATTAAATCGACGCGGCCACGCAAACGGGCTGGCATCCATTCGTCGATCGCGGAATTGATCGCTGCATATTCACCGCCGATCCCCAAGCCGGTGAGCAAACGAAAAAGAGCGAAGCTCCATCCATTCCAAGCAAAGGCAGACCATAAGACGCCCGTAAGGTAAATGGCCAGGGTGAGAAAGAACATCCGCTTGCGCCCCAGGCGGTCGGTCAGATAACCAAAGAAAAGCGCGCCCACTACCGCCCCAGTTACATAAGCGGACGCTGCGGCACCAATCTCCTCCCCCGATAACCCCAGTGTGTCGGGCCGCTGCAATACCGCGCCCATAGTGCCCACCAAGGTAACTTCAAGACCATCGAGGACCCAGGTAATTCCCAGGGCCAAAACCAGTTTCAGGTGGAAGACGGACCACGGGAGCCGGTCCAGGCGTCCCGGGATGGAGGTGTAAATAACCGGGGCCACAGGTCTTGCGGTTTCCGTGCTTTTGTTTTCCAGGTAAGATTGTGGCAATGGACCATTCATAGCACCTCCGCAAGGAAACCCGCGATTTTAATCGCACGAGAAATTGCGTTCGGCCAAAACGCCCCATGAGGTGTGCATCCATTGCCGCATGGCCGATGTGGTCGCAAACGGCAACTGTGTCTACCTAAAAGTCCACCATAGGGTGGGGTGTCCGATATATAAGCGCAACGTGTTCCTGGAAATGCTGGCTGTGGAAACGCCATCGATCTTGCACGAGATTGGCTCGCAACGGGTCTGGCCAGCGATCTTCAAAGAGACTGAGCCGGATCGCCTTCATCTCTTTGTCAGTATTGGTTTGGCTATCGCCCTTGCGCATGCGATCAAGGCCCTCACAAGGGAGTCACGGGACGGCATTTCTTTCAGCCGTTTCCCGCGTCTGGGAAGTAACTGTCGAAGAGACACCTTGGGTCGCCAGCGGGCAGCGTGACTCCCCATGCGATTCGCCGCCACAGAACTTGCGGCCAAGCCTTCCCAATGGATCCCTACCTTAAAATCGCGCTCGGCCTCCTAGCCATATCCGTCGCACCGAAACTTTCGCTGCCGCAACTCCTGCACGGGTTTCACCAGGCCGTAGCAGGAACACGTCTTGCCTGAAGAGGAATAACCGCCACTCCACAAACCTTTGCTCTCTACAATTGCCCCTTGTAGGAAAGCGGGCGACCGAATTCGGATAATGCGCCATCCAGGATCGACCGGGAAAGGCAGTGCTTGCGTACGATCCCTTGAACATTCCGATCCTCAATGCCGATGCGGCGCCAGGTCTTGGCCAGCCCCGTAGTGGCTTTGTCCATGGCATGGCACCGGACGCTCGCGGTGCACGCGTCAATCGTGGCAAGGCGCAATTTGGCTTTTCTCCCGCTAGCCCAAGCCATTCTTTTTCCGAGATGCCCTCAGGCTTTGCCTCCGCAACTTCCTCAAAAGCCGCCTGGTCGCGCGTTGGCGCCGAAAATCGCTTTTCCCCGGTTACTCGCGCATGGCCAACATGGTTATGCCAAAATCGACGGCGACTCTCCTCTTGGAATGCTCGACTTTCTGGATGTCGTCGGTACGCACCAAGACCAAGGCAAACCACCTCTCCCCCTCTCGGCTGACCGTCACGCGCTTGAGCCTGCCGCGGAAGCAGACCTCTTGACTGATCCACACCCAGTTAATGCTGGGAAGCCGGATCCTCGGGCTGTCGACACGAAAGGTGGGGGGCCTTATGGGCCACACAAGAACGACCGCGCACCCTTTTCTTTTTCCGCCGACAATACCGGCCGTGTCCCTCAAAAGAATGCCCGCAAAGCCCCTCCAAGATCGAGGATAGCCTCGAGCGCCCGCGTACCTGACCACGCCGACCATCTACGGGCAGCGCTCTCCCTTTAAGGCGCTTTTGCTGCGGCCGCCATCCTTCCAAGGCCCAGCTCTAGACAAAGCCGGCCACACCAGACACCCTCCGGCCCCAGCGCGATCAAAAGCCGTAGAGCCAAGCCCAGAACACGGGTGATCGTCTCCAGCACGTCCTTGGCCAAGTCTTGCTCAAAAATTCTCCCCTCGCCTCGAGGGAGAATCACCACCTCGCCTCGGGCGCGCTGCGCCTAGCAAAGTGCGAACACCCGCTCCGAAGCAGAGGAGCCCCTCCTTATGGGTGATCTCACTAACCGGGGGACTTGACCACTAAGGATACCGTCCAGCAGTCGCTTCGTAACTTTCTTACGCCCCTTCTTGCGATCGTTCATCCTCGGTCTGAGGTCAGAGATGACCTCAAACGTTCGACCCTGCCAGACACAATCAAGCTCTAGAACCTCCTTCCAGCGCTCCAAGCCCTTCTCCTGATCGTGGCCAAATACCGCAGGCACAAGCAAGGGTGCCGCGGTCAGCTCCAGGTTGCGGCCCGGAAGGGTTCCGGCAGGAGCTTTGGCCAAGTCATACCGGCGATTCCCGCCGTCCGCGTGTTCCGTCACGAAACGCCCTCATCTCCTAGCGTCAAATCATAGGGATCGACACCGCCAAGCGCATGAGCTCGTTCCTCGATCCTAACCCATCTCCCCATTTTTCGAAAAAGAAAGCCCCTGCGGACAACACGTCAGGCAAACGGTTCAAGTCCAGAAGAGTGTCAGGGAGGAGTCCGCGCTCATCCGCGAACGGATGTGATCGGGAAACGCCTGCGCATTTAGCCTTCTATGCTCGCCCCACTCGAAGAGGACTCGTGTGTATTTTTAGAGGAGAAGGAAGTTTTGCCGGATAGGTCAACTCAGTCGGGTTAAGTAAGGCAACCGTTTTCAAGACCGGTCACTTTCCGAAGGGCAAAGGATTTGAGCAAAAAAACCCGTTTGTATCATGAGCAGCTGCGGTTGATCAACGTCGCCATTGACATGATGATAGAAACTTCAACGAAAACCCCGACCACGATCGCCAACGCCCCCCGAGTTAGGCCCAAAGAGACTAATAGCGGTAGCCGCCGCCAGCTCAAAGAAATTACTGGCACCGATTAAGGCCGATAGTCCCGCCACACAGTGCTTTTCCCCGCGGATCCCGTTCAAAACATACGTTAGGCAACCATTGAAGTATACCTGGAGCACGATCGGCACCGCCAAAAGTAGGATAACCCTGGCTGCGCTACAATCTGCGGCCCTTGGAACCCAAACATGAGAACCAATGTCACCAGCAGTGCCAAAAGCCAGACCGGCGTTCGTGTGACCGCCAAGTTTGCTAGCCAGCCACCTTCTAGAGGTTCGCGCCGTAGTCCCTGCGCGAGCGCCAGAGGAACGGCGACGGAGAGCACGACCGACAACAGGAGCGTCGACCACGATACAGTGAGCGACGAAAGCCCCAAGAGTAGCGATACCATTGGCCATAAGCGACCAGCATAATCGTGTCGTTGAGGGCCACTTGGGTCCGTGTAAACTGGGGTTCACCGCGACATAACTGGCTCCAGACAAAGACCATCGCCGTACACGGCGCAGCTGCCAATAGGATGAGACCGGCGATATAGTCATTGAGCTTGTCTGGCGGTCACCAGGGCCGAAACCCATGGCCAACAAATAGCCATGCCAGCGCCGCCATGGAAAATGGCTTGATAGCCCAGTTCATCAGGAGCGTTACGCCAAGGCCACGATAGTGTCCGGCTACTTCACGCAATGCGCGGAAGTCAATCTTCCCTAGCATGGGCACAATCATGCCCATACGAAAAGGGCCATCGGGAGATTGACATGCCCGATCTGCCAAGCGCTTAGGGTCACGAATAGCTGCGGTATCGCGCGGCCAAGTCATACTCCATGGCCATGCAAGCAAGCGCCCAGAGGATTAGTAACGTTCAAAGAGCCCGATCGATTTTGGCCCCGTCCGTCGCCGTAGTCTCTCTGGCCAGCACCGCAGGATGAGGTTTATCCAACCGTAACCGGGCAAACGTTTCATGCTTTTCTCTCCACACCTCTCTTTACTCTAGTGTCGCAAGGAAGGCCTCCGCAGCAGTTCTCAGTCAGATAGCTCAATAGCTTGTTCATGGCGGTAAAGTCGGCCGAGTAATAGATGAACCGGCCGCTGTGCCGTGCCTTGATCAGGCCCGCGTGCAAAAGCGCCTTCAGGTGAAACGACAACGTCGGTGCCCGAACCTTGAGTACCTGAGCTAGTTCTCCGGCGCTCAATCCGTGAGGAGCCGCTTGCACCAGCCGCCGGTAAATCTTGAGGCGGCTGGCATGAGCCAAGGCTGCCAATCGATAAACGGCTTGTTTGGCTTTTTTATTTTTAACAAAAGATAAATTGTTTATACTTCCAAAAAAGTCAAATAATTATCCATAAATCTTTGTGCCACCGTCTTCTCTACGGACGAAATGAAGGTGGGTTTCCCCTGTCTTTTGCCGAGACGAAGAGGCCTCTCTAGGATAAGCGGTGAAAGCATGGCCCGCACGGCCGCCTTCACCAGGAAACCGGTATGACGTAAAGAGCTTACCCAAGTAAGAGGAGCGACCTTTCTTCCTCCGGCAGCGCAAGTCTTGCGGAGTAGCAACGCAAAAAAGGCCACGTTACGCCGTACCCAAAACCTGTGTTGGATAAACTCCCAAAGGGTAAACCGCCCGCAAGGAGCCTGCGGACCTATCGGTAGAGGCTTGGGGTCAAAGGACTCCTCGCTACCAAGCCAGGGTTAGGACCCACGCTCTTGTGTCAGCCAGAATAACTCTCGATTTTTTCTTGCCAAGCCCCTTTAGCGATCCCTCTCGAGAAGATGGTGAGCCAATTGGATCCACGGGCTTGCCCGTTCTCCAAAGGGCCGAAGGGCTTCCAACGCTCGGTGGGTGTAAAGCGCAGCAAGCCGGTTTGCTTCCGCAAGGCCCACGATCCTTGGGTAGGTCGCCTTTTGTGATTGAAGATCTTTCCCTGCCGTTTTTCCTAGTTTTTCCTGAGTCTGAGTTACATCGAGCACATCATCTCGGATTTGGAACGCAACCCCGAGGAAACGAGCAAACCGAGTCAACTGTTTCAGTTCCCAGGTTTCCGCATCCGCTGCCATTGCACCAAGTCGCACGGAGACCACGATCAAAGCCGCGGTTTTGCGCCGATGGATCAACCGCAGCTGGGTAAGCGAGACTTCCTTCCCTTCACTTTCCAAATCCCCCACTTGTCCCCCCACCAACGCCCGACTTCCCGCCGCGCGAGCTAGTTCGCCGAGAAGCAATGGGACCGGATACCTCGGAGTTCCCTTTGCGGAAGAGGCAATCTCAAACGCAAGAGCTTGAAGAGCATCTCCGGCCAGGATGGCGATCGCTTCACCAAAGACTCGATGAAGAGTAGGGCGACCTCTTCTCCAGTCATCATTATCCATACAGGGAAGATCATCGTGAATGAGAGAATAGGTGTGAATACATTCAATAGCGCAGGCCCAAGGAATCGCGGGCTCCCAGTGACCACAAAGCGTCTGACATGTCGTTAAACAAAGGATCGGCCGCAGGCGTTTACCTCCCGCAAAGAGGCTATAGCGGATTGCCTCATGCAAACGCTTAGGTTGGCGATCAGCCCGGGGGATCCGCTCATCCAGGGCTTTTTCCACAACCTCCTTTTGCGAGCGCAGGTAGCCCTCCCAGTCGCTAGGGTTGCTGAGCGAGAACACGGGTTGGTCCTTTCCACACTAGGATGCAAACAACAATGGCTGGGGGCTAAGGGAGGTTTCACCAAAGACTACCACAAGGTCAAACTCTTCCCGATCCACCTTTTGGGTTTCCACAGGTACACCCCACTCCTTGAGGATCTCGAGGGAACGAAGTAAAAGTTCTTCATCCTGCCAACAGCCCCGTGGCGGTTCCAAACAGGCTTGAGCAGGTCCCTCGAGGGCAACCGAAACGGACAGTTTCTCTTCTGCGGCTAGACCCGCGGCTACGCGGAGAGCTTCGGCTGGCCGCCCGCTCGTCGCAGGGTTAGCCGTCACTACAATGAGGAGCCTCTTTTTCACTCTCCCCCTCCCTGGGGCTTCCTGCATCGCTTTCCTTTTGGCCCCAAAAACAAGGTCCTCTTTAGCAAAGCCGTTTTTGGGCTTCAATTCCCTAGCCTTGATTGGCGCAAGAAAAATCCTCAAGAGACCTCTCGTTAGGACCGCATGGCAAACCCACCCATGGAAGACTCTAGCCCAACGCTCCCTCTCCCCCACACTCCCACCTATTCACCCAGAACTTCCCGCAAGGAAGACAAAAGAACTTTTCCCTGGTGAATCTGCAAGCCTTCCCGCAAGCCAGGGTCCTTCTCCACTGCCTCCTCTAAGCCCAGCTGAGCAATCCTTTCCACATACCGGAGAAGACGAGGGGCAAACGTCTCCGTTGCGGTCACCGGATAGGCTGCGGGCATGTTTGCCACGCAATAGTGCCACACACCCGCTTCCTCATACACAGGATGAGCGTGGGTAGTCGGTCGGGAAGTTTCAGAGGAGCCCCCTTGATCGATCGCCAGATCCACAAAAACACCTCCACGTACCATGCGGGATAAGTTCCGGGAGTTGAAAACTCGTGGGGCACGGGCTCCAGGAACGTGAACCGTCGAGATGAGGAGTTCTGCCCCTTCCAACGCTTGCAACAACGCTCTTTCCGAAAAAAGAAGAGTCTCTATACCCGCAAGTTCGCCCTGTCGGTGCTCTAAGCGAAAAGGGTCTTGCTCCAGAAGAACCACGTGCGCACCAAGACTTAGGGCGGTTTTCGCAGCTTCCCATCCCGCCGTGCCAGCCCCGACGATCACCACTCTAGCCCGGGGCACTCCAGGAAGCCCGCAAAGAAGCCGCCCGCAGCCTCCCTGGGCAGCCGATAAAAAGTACGCTCCCACCAAGGGAGCCATTTTCCCTGCAATCCGGCTCATCGGTTCCAGGAGAATCAACCGGCCCTGGTAGCGCACAGTCTCGCAGCCAATGGCTGAGACGCCCTTTTGCAGGAGCACGCGAGCAAGTTCTTGGTTAGCCGCCAGGTGCAAAAAGCCAAAAAGGATTTGACCCGGGCGAAACAAGTCCCACTCGAGCGCAAGAGGTTCCTTTACCTTGACCACAAGCTCTGCACGGTCAAAAAGCTCCTGTTTATCCCTTACAATCTGGGCTCCTGCCTCCCGGTAATGCTCGTCTGTCCACCCACATCCTATCCCCGCGTGTTCTTCTACTACAACGATGTGCCCCAGTGAGACCAAACGCGCCACCCCATTCGGGGGAAGACTCACCCGGCGCTCTCCTTCCTTCGTTTCCTTAGGAATTCCAATAACCATGTGTCTTTCCTGCTAGTGTTTTCCCAGGTTTGCCGCCCGCTTCCCTTGCTTTTTTATACGCTTTTTCCGCTTCGACGCGATCCCAATGCGATCATGCTCTCTTTTTCCCCTGCCTAGTCTTTTTTCCCAAGCCTTTTCGCGGGCCAACCTCCTTCCAATGCCTGGGGGGCAAGCCGGGGACAAGCAACCAACGCCGACACGATCGGTCGTTTTGCCCACTTCTTCCCCCCTTCCCTAGAGGAGGGGCTCCCAGGCTTTTTACAAAATTGTCACATACCTAACGGCCCTTTGTCGTGTAAGAAAGAAAGGAAAAGAACGGGGACAGCTCTTTTTTATGCTAGCCCGGGGGTTATAGGCTCATCGGGATTCCGATGCGTTAAGCGAGAAAAGTAGGTAGGGAGCGTAAATCGACCGCAGAAGGAGGAGGAAAAAACCAATGAAAAAGGTGTGGGTTATCATCCTAGTATGTCTAACGTTTCCTTTCCGGTTTGTGAGCGAAGCCTACGGGGAACTCTTGATTAACGGAGCCGGGGCGACCTTTCCGTATCCTTTATATTCCAAATGGTTTAACGAATACCAACACGTAGACCCGACCGTTCGATTCAACTATCAATCGATCGGATCAGGCGGTGGGCAAAGACAAATCTTGGAACGAACGGTAGATTTTGGGGCGTCAGACGCTCCTATGAGCGACGAAAATCTGGCAAAAGCCCCCGGCAAAATTCTCCACATTCCCACGGTGGGAGGTGCGGTAGTGGTCACCTACCATCTCCCAGGCAATCCCAAGCTTAAGCTGACCGGTCCAGTACTTGCGGATATTTTTTTAGGAAAAATTACCAAATGGACCGATCCCCAAATCACCCGTCTTAATCCCACAGCAAAACTCCCGGATGCAGACATCGTAGTGGTCCATCGCTCTGACGGAAGCGGGACGACCTATATTTGGACGGATTACTTGTGTAGCGTAAGTCCCGAATGGAAGGAACGCGTGGGCAAGGGCACGTCAGTCAATTGGCCGGTCGGGCTCGGGGCAAAAGGAAACGAGGGGGTTACAGGACAAGTGAAACAAACGCCGAACTCCATCGGCTATGTCGAGCTGATTTACGCCATTCAGAACCGGTTGCCTGTGGCTGCAATCCAGAACCAGGCGGGGGTTTTTATCGAGCCCACCCTGGACTCGATTACTGCCGCATTCGAAGGGGCTACCATACCGGACGACTTCCGGTTCTCCCTGGTAAACCCTCCGGGCGAAAAGGCCTATCCGATTGCCGGAGCCACGTGGCTTTTGGTATATGCCGAACAGAAGGATCCGCAGAAAGGGAAGAAACTTGTGGAATTTCTGCGGTGGGCACTGACGGACGGGGAAAAAATCGCTAAAAGCCTCCACTATGCCCCGCTTCCAGAAAGCTTACGTCAAAGGGTCCTGGCAAAAATCAACGAAATTACGTATTGAGGAAGGTAACCAAAAAAGGTTTCCCAGTGGCCGGGGGCTCGTAAAGGTTCCCGGCCAGTAGCATAGCTATGTACGGTTTGTTGGGTGGTCTGCCGAAGGCTCGTGTTCACCGCATCGGTGACCGGGCCTTCCGGTTTCTCTGCATGATCGCTGCTTTTTCTGTGTTCCTTTTGATCGTTCTGGTGGGATGGGAAGTTTATCTACAGTCCCGGGTAGCGATTGAGAGGTTCGGCATCCGATTCATTTGGAAGTCCGAATGGGACCCGGTTCGAGAAGATTTTGGAGCTCTCCCGTTTATCTATGGAACGTTAGTGACCTCTCTTCTGGCTCTAGTGCTTGCTTTCCCCGTTAGCGTGGGTACAGCGATCTACCTGACCGAGCTGGCCCCAGTCTGGTTACGACAACCCGTTGCTTCCCTTATCGAAATGATTGCGGCTGTTCCCAGCGTCATCTGGGGATTGTGGGGCCTCTTTGCGTTCGTCCCGTGGCTGCGGGATTATGTCTACCCCGTTCTCAAAAAAACTTTCGGTTTCCTTCCGTTTTTTTCCGGATCCTCCTACGGGCCAAGCCTCTTGGCGGCGTCCCTCATCGTTGCCATTATGATCCTCCCCATCATTAGCGCCGTGGCTCGCGAGGTCCTGCGATCGGTCCCGGACCTCCAGCGTGAGGCTGCCTATGCGCTCGGTGCTACCGGATGGGAGGTGACACGGATTGCCGTTCTTTCCTATGCCAAGCGAGGCCTCATTGGGGCTGCCATTCTGGGGCTTGGTCGAGCGCTCGGAGAGACGATGGCCGTAACGATGGTGGTGGGAAACCGTCCAGAGATTGTTCTTTCCCTTCTCTCCCCTGGGTATACGTTGGCTAGTGTCATTGCCAATGAATTTACCGAAGCTACAACCACGACATACCTAAGCGCCCTTTTTGAGCTGGGCCTCATCCTTCTAGGTCTAACGGTGGTTGTGAACGTTTTGGCGCAAATCTTAATTGAAACCGTCAAAGGGAGCGAGTAACCGGTGGCAGTTCTCCAAGAATCGCAGGGCGTGGACATCCAATGGAAAGAGGACACTCACAGCCGCTGGCGCCGCTATAAAAGTTACTGGATGGCGTTCCTCTGTGCGGCTAGCGCGGTCGCGGTGGTGACCCCGCTCGCCCTCATTTTTTTCTTTCTGGTCCAAGCCGGATGGAGTTCGGTTAACTGGGAGTTTTTTACGCACCTGCCCCGTCCGCCGGGTGAGACAGGTGGAGGGATGGCTAACGCCATTGTGGGCTCAGCAATTCTTTTGGCTGTCGCGACCCTAGTGGGGGCGCCCATCGGCATCTTGGGAGCCGTTTACCTTTCCGAGTTTGGATATGAGAAAATTCACCCGTGGGTCCGGTTCGTAGCAGATGTTCTTAACGGGGTCCCTTCCATTGTGTGGGGCATGACTTTCTATGCCCTTATGGTGGTTCCCTTCAAAGGTTTTTCCGGTCTTAGTGGAGCTATGGCCTTGGGAGCTATGATGCTTCCGATCGTTATGCGTACGACCGAAGAAATTCTTCGACTCATTCCCCAGGACTATCGAGAAGCAGGGATCGCCCTAGGAATCCCGCACTGGAAAGTGACCGTGTTCATCGTTCTCCGTACAGGGATTCGGGGGATTGTAACCGGAGTGCTTGTGGGGCTAGCCCGGGTGGCCGGAGAAACAGCTCCGTTACTGTTTACGGCTTTTGGGAATCCCTACTGGAGTTTCCGCCTGGATCAGCCGATGGCGGCCCTCCCCCTTCAAATTTTTGTCTATGCCATCTCTCCTTACGATGACTGGCACCGGCAAGCTTGGGCGGGGGCGCTGGTGCTTTTGGTTCTTGTCCTACTTACCACAACAACCGTTCGGTTTTTGGGAGGGAGGTTAGCTCGATCCGGATAGATCGCCCATGCCGCTACCAAGCTTTATGCACCCACCGAAAACTTCCCAGATACCTCAAGCTGTCCCATCCACTCATGAGGAGTCACAAGCGTCCCACCAAGAAGGAGTAGCCTTCGATATCCAAAACCTTTCGGTCTGGTTTGGAAAACGACAGGTCCTTTTTGACATCACGCTTTCCATCCCAGCACGCCAGGTGACCGCCATCATTGGTCCCAGTGGTTGCGGCAAAACGACTTTTCTGCGGACGCTCAATCGAATGCACGAGCTAACACCCGGCGCTCGGCTAGAAGGAAGGATTCTTTTTTTTGGTCAGGACCTCTACTCGCCCAACATCAACCCCACGGTGGTGCGTCGGAAAGTGGGGATGGTTTTTCAGAAGTTTAACCCTTTTCCCACTATGACCATCGAAGAGAATGTCTTAGTCGGGCTTCGACTCAATGGCGTGCGCGACCGCAGGATTCTGGAAGAACGGTTGGAACAGTCACTCCAGATGGCAGCGTTATGGGACGAAGTCAAGGACCGGCTTCGCGCACCCGCGACCAGTTTATCAGGCGGCCAGCAGCAACGTCTTTGTATTGCGCGCGCGCTTGCGGTCGCTCCGGATGTCGTTCTCATGGACGAACCTTGTTCCGCTCTTGATCCGCTCGCCACAAGGCAGATCGAGGAATTGATTGTGCAACTCAAAACGCGCTACACCGTGGTAATTGTGACCCATAACATGCAGCAGGCCGCTCGGGTCTCCGACTACACAGCCTTTTTCTTTATGGGGAAGCTTATCGAGTTTGACCGGACTGGAAAGCTGTTTACTAAGCCCAGCCAAAAACAGACGGAAGATTACATCACGGGCCGGTTCGGATAATCGCAAGTTGTTCCTTCACGAAACAAAGCTATAGTTGGAGGTAAGCCATGCGAACCTGCATGGGAAGCAACGCCTCCTAATCGAAGGGAAACACAAAAAGGAGGGAGCTTGTGGGAGAGGAAGAGACTCCTCCTCAAACCGGTGAGCTCGGAGCGGAGATCCCTTCGCGCTTTTATCTGGCGAAAGAAGGGCAGCGACACGGGCCATTTTCCCTGGAGGAGGCAAAGAAACGGCTTCAGGAAGCGCTTTTTGGCGCGGATGATCTTGCGTGGTATCCGGGTTCACCCGGTTGGAAACGGATCGCAGAAATCCCTTGGCTTGCCGAGGCCGTTGTCTTGGAAACCCCACCACCGGCTCCGGCCAAAGCCGCGGGCGGGCCCCCTCCGGGGGTTAAACTGGCCTCTCGTCTTTCAAGATTCGCAGCAGGTGTGCTGGATTTGGCCCTCGTCAGCATCGCAGCTCGATTGGCCGAGCCAGATCTTGGCAGTGATCCTGCCGTATCCAATTTTCTTTTCCTCTTTTACCTGACGATGTTGCTTCTCCTTTTGTGGGTTTATTCTACCGTTGCAGAAAGCTCTTCGTACCAGGCTACGCTGGGGAAGTGGCTCCTAGGACTCAAAGTGATCAACACAAAGGGAGATCGGCTTTCTCTCGGGCAGGCTGCCATGCGTTCCCTGGGGAAACTCCTCTCTTTGGTCCTTGTGGGACTGGGATTCATTCCCATTCTTTTTACCCCGAACCGGCAAGGCTTACCCGATTGGCTAGCCAGAAGCTATGTCGTGGAGGAAAAGCGTCCTTGACCCGGGCCGGACAACGCTACTGAATGCGCAGGAGGAAACAAGTCATTGGTTCGCCCAAAAAAGCTAGAGTAGCCTCGCGCAAGCAAGTCCCAGAGCATTGCCAGTAAAAAGGTTTCCTTTAGGCCCCCTTTTGACAGCCATCGCAGCCTCCGAGGTGTTTTCCCTTTTTGGGGCGATTCCCCGAACCAAGAATCCTGCCCAATGCACCTGTGGCGCACTACGGAATCCAACGGGATCAAAAATCCCCTGATCAATAAGTGAGGCTCACCGGGTCGGTCGCCCGGAAAGGCTCACGTCCCGCTCCCAAACACTTTGCGGAGTTTTGCTCTCGCATACTCCCAGTGGGCCCGAGCGATCGCCTCCACGGAAATCGACTTGGGGCAGACGCTTTCACAAGCGCGCGTGAAACTACATGCACCGAACCCCTCCCTTTCCATTGCCTCGATCATCCCCATGGCCCTGCGATCCCGCTCCACTTGTCCCTGTGGTAAAAGAGAGAGATGAGCGAGTTTGGCTCCTACAAAAAGCAGAGCCGATCCGTTCTTGCAAGCAGCCGCGCAGGCTCCACAACCGATACAGTGTGCAAAATCAAACGCTCGTTCCGCTACCTCATGGGCTACAAGATAGGTATTCGCCTCGGGAGCTTGGCCTGTGGAAACCGATATATATCCCCCGGCTTGGACAACACGATCCAGTGCAGACCGGTCGACCACCAAGTCCTTGAGGATGGGAAAAGCGGTCACCCGCCACGGCTCAATCGTGATCGTTTGACCGTCCCGAAACTCTCGCATGTAGAGCTGGCACGTGGCAATGCCACCCCTGGGTCCATGGGGGCGCCCGTTGATCACCAGGCCACAAGCCCCGCAGATGCCCTCGCGACAATCGGATTCAAACGCCACGGGATCTTCTCCACGCCGGAGAAGATTCTCATTCAGTTGATCGAGCATTTCGAGAAAAGACATATCCGGTTCCACTCCTTCCACCTGGTAGGTAACCCATCGCCCCTGGCTGCAAGGATCTTTCTGTCGCCAGATCCGCAAGACAAACCTCATTGATAGCTTCTTGCCTCCGGTACCGTGGACTCAAAAACTAAAGGCTCTATGGCTCGAAGCGGCACCTCGTGATCCCCCCGGTAAAACCAAACAGCCACATGGGCATAATGAACATCATCTCGAATCCCCTGCCCGTTGGAATCTTGAAACTCCTCACGAAAATGACATCCACAAGATTCCCTTCTTTCCAGCGCATCCCAGCACAAAAGTTCAGCCAGTTCCAAGAAATCCGCTACCCGCCCTGCATATTCCAACGCTTGGTTAAGCTCCTCGCCCTTTCCGGGAACAATGGCCTCCCGCCAAAACACCTCTTTCAATCGCCCAATCTCCGACAAAGCCTTTCGCAGGGAATTGTCCGTGCGAGTAATTCCGCAATGGGCCCAGAGAAGTTCTCCAAGCTCACGGTGAATCTCAACGACCGGCCGCCGTCCCTTTAGCTCAAGGAGTCGCGTGATTCTTTGGCTGCATCGCCGTACCGCGTCGGTAAAGACCGCATGGTCTTCCCGGAGGCCTCCAGGCTGGTGAGATGCGAGATAATCCCCCACCGCATAGGGCAAGATGAAATATCCGTCCGCCAGTGCCTGCATGAGAGCACTGGCACCCAGCCGGTTGGCACCATGATCCGAGAAATTGCACTCCCCAATGGCAAAAAGGCCTGGAAGGGTCGACATAAGCAAGTAGTCTACCCACAGACCTCCCATGGTATAATGGACAGCGGGATAGATACGCATCGGCGTTTCATAGGGGTCCTCTCCCGTGATTTCCCGGTACATGGCAAAAAGATTGCCGTACCGCTCTTCCAGGGTCTTGCGACCGAGCCGAGAAATCGCTTCCGAAAAATCAAGATAGACTCCCTTTCCCATCGGACCCACGCCGCGCCCTTCGTCGCAAACCTGTTTGACTGCCCGGGAAGCAATGTCTCGGGGAACCAAATTGCCGTAGCTAGGATATAAGCGCTCAAGAAAGTAATCACGATCCTCCTCCGGAATCTGGTTGGGCCGGCGAGAATCGCCCGGTTTTTTCGGCACCCAAACCCGGCCATCGTTCCGGAGAGACTCCGACATAAGCGTGAGCTTGCTTTGATAGCGTGCTACTGGGGGTAAACAAGTTGGATGTACCTGAACGAAACAAGGGTTGGCCATACCGGCACCCTGCTTGTAGGCACGCCAGATCGCGGTGGCATTGGCACCCCGGCCGTTGGTTGAAAGAAAATAAAGATTTGCGTACCCGCCCGTGGCCAGCACCACCGCGTCCCCGGCGTGAGCGGTAATCTCTCCGGTCAGAAGATTTCGGGTAACAATGCCACAAGCCTTCCCCTCGCACACGACAAGCTCTAACATTTCGCTCCTGGGAAAGATCTCGGCACGTCCTAGCGCGACCTGCCGGCTTAAGGCCTGATAGGCTCCTAAAAGAAGCTGCTGCCCTGTAGCTCCTCGAGCATAGAAAGTCCGCGAAACAAGTGCACCACCAAACGAGCGGTTCGCAAGAAGCCCTCCATACTCTCGTGCAAAAGGAACTCCCTGAGCCACACACTGGTCGATAATGCGAACCGAAAGCTCTGCGAGCCGGTAGACATTGGCTTCGCGGGAGCGAAAATCGCCCCCTTTTAGGGTTTCATAGAAGAGACGCCATACGCTATCCCCGTCGTTGCAGTAGTTTTTCGCCGCGTTGATCCCTCCCTGGGCAGCCACGCTATGGGCTCTCCGAGGACTATCGTGTAAGGTAAAAACCCGGACCTGGTAACCGAGTTCTGCCAAGCTTGCGGCCGCAGAGCTCCCTGCAAGCCCCGTACCTACCACAAGAATCCGGTATTTTCTCCGGTTCACTGGCGAGATGAGCCGCAGGTGGTCCTTACATCGAGTCCACTTCTGGCTCAAATCTCCTTCCGGGATGCGACTCTTGAGCAACGGAAAATTCACAGTGTGCCTCCGGCGCGGAAGTCCTTGACTTCAGCGGGGGGAGGGAACACCCATATCACCTGTTGATCCATACTTCTCTAATACACTGCATGAAACGGACCCTGCCAAGCCGGCTTTTGCCCACGCCAGAACTCGTCCAGCCCTTGCGGCCGCGATGCGCGCTTTCCCTTCGGGGACAAACGAGCTTGCCGGCGCGTGGCTCCCCCGGAGGGAAAAAGGCAAACTCCATCTTATTGCAAAAACTCTTTTACGCTGAAGTACGCACCCGATTTCGCCTGCCGCGCGCCCAAAATCGCGGTGCGCTGCATTTCTCAAGTGTGCCTAGGATACAAGCGCACCACACCGCTACGGCCTTAATTTGAGGACGTTCCGGTCTATTCCATTCAAACCGCGTCTCCTTAGTTACCAAGGTGTTACGCGCGTATCGTTCCTGACGCTTTCTGGCCACATTGGTCTTCCCTTCCTCATGAGCGCTTATGAGGCCCAGCCATGGTGGATGGCAGGCGACAGTTGGACTTGGTCCTTCGCAAGGACGGCAAATGGTTTTTGCAGGTGACCGTCGATGGGCCGGACAGGAGAAAGACGCCTCCGACAAGTTTTGTAAGGGTAGACCCGAGAGGGGAAAATCATTGCCATGGGCAGCGACGGCCGAGCAATCGTACGGTTCGCACTACGGAAACCCACCGTCTCTAAACCCAGAAACCTTCGCCGATCGCTCGAAAAGGCTGCACTACGAGGAAAACGTCAAAAACGGTGGCCCAAAGAATCAACTTCCTTTCGGGTCGGAAGACCCGATCTTGCAAAGACACCTATCATGGGATTTCCACAAAGCTCCTTA
Source organism: Candidatus Methylacidithermus pantelleriae (assembly GCF_905250085.1). Classification (GTDB taxonomy): domain Bacteria; phylum Verrucomicrobiota; class Verrucomicrobiia; order Methylacidiphilales; family Methylacidiphilaceae; genus Methylacidithermus; species Methylacidithermus pantelleriae. Next base: position 85,472 of record NZ_CAJNOB010000045.1, on the reverse strand, counting down.
CCAAGGCCAAAGACAGCCGGCATGGTATGGCTCTGGAAAATCTTTAGGGAATACCCGCGAAGGCACGGTTTGGCAGGCAGCAGCCGGCGACAATGGGCGGTTGGGTATTTCGCTACCAAGCTTCGGAGATTCTGTCGGATGCAAAGCCAGGCAAGCTGGCGTGGAACGCATAGTGGTCGATCTCCTGTAACACTACCCAGAGAATCCTCTCCAAGCGGGCACATCGATTAAACCCATCGCTTGTAGCAAACCCGAGTTCCGATGCGTGGCCTGTGGATAGACCACGCGGATGTTCACACGGCCTGGAACAACCCTCCTCGGGCTAAGGCACTCGCCAACGTGCCGAACGTCTGGGAACCGCATGGTGAGTATCTTGCTGCGTAGGAGACAGACAAGCCTTTTGACTGTCAGCCGGGAGCGGTTAACCTTTTAGCGGACCAGACCCAATAACACAGCAAGCGGAACAAGTGAAAACCCAAGACAAACTCCGAGGGCTATGACCTTGGCTAGGAGTTCAATCCTGGCGATCGAGCGTGCCCGCACAATCCCCGTGGTGTGAAAGATGCTCCGGACTCCGTGCCGCACATGAAAAAAAAGAATCCCCATGGCCAACAAGTACGTGACCGAAATTAGGGGTTGGCGAAAGGCTCTCACAACCATGGCGCGCACATCGGGGACGGCCCGTCCTAGCTCGGGTAGGTAGGACCAGAAAGTTCCGTAAAAACCAAACGGTGGGCCGTGCCAGGTAAAATGGTAAAGATGGAAAAGGACAAATAGGCCAACTAGCAAGCCGGTTGTCATCATGGTCCGAGAAGCCAATGTAGTTCCCATAGGGTCATGCATCGCATAGGACCCAGCTCGAGCCCGGCGATTGGAGGACCAAAGGGAAAAGGTCGCCCACACATGAGCTAAAGCTGCTCCCAAAAGAAAAACTCTTCCTGGCCAAAGAAGCCATGGGCGGCTCTTAATCCCCCACGCATAGCGATCCAACCAGGAGGCTGGCCCAAGGATTAAGAGATTGCCCAGCATGTGGACGATCACAAAACCCACAAGCACAAGCCCACTCGCCGCCGCAATCCACTTAAGCGTAATCGTTTGAGCGCTCCTACGGGCTTCTCGAATGCGTGCCACCTTTTACCCTACGCTTAGGCTCGGGTCGGGGTCAACGTCTTCCATGATTGACGCCGCCCCTCCTGTCCTCAAAGTCCTCAGGATACCCTATCCATACTCCGCATGGGAACGCTTCCATCCGGGTCTTAGGAGCGAAAAAGAGAGGAGAACCCCCCAAAACGACCATCGCCATCCCGTTTGGCCCAAAGAAAACCCGCCGAACAGTAGAGAATTACTCCGACAGGTCGCCCCAAACCGTTCGTAAAACCGTAGACAACCCTTCCCCTACCAGGGAAGATCGTCCGAGGTGCCGGCCGAACAGTGCTGCCGACGATTCGCGTGTCGAGGTTTCACCGACAAAGGCCAGGAAACGTCCAATCCCGCGTTTTCGGGGACAAAGGCGCGGGAGGCCCTCAATGCCTCCCAACTGGGCTTGCGCTCCTTGCGTTGCTTTGACTTTCTTCCCGAACCCTCGCCAGAGAAACGACCAGAGACGCTTCGCCTGGGCACGACTGGCTCTCGCACGGATGGGCGTTCGGAGAGTCCCAACCCTCTCCGGGCGAGGGCACAAGGCCGCGCCCTGGGAAAAACTTGTACCATGACAGTGCGCGTGGTTGACCGCACCCATCACAGCTGTGTAGGCCTGGTCGACGTCGATCACGTCCACTCGGGCAGCAAAAAAGCCGACGTGAGCTATCGCGATCGCCTTGCCGGCAGGCGAAGGAAAAGAGCGAGCGAGCCCGAAGAAAATCCACCAACTCGAGCTTGAGTTTTCGGTTGCGAAGATCCAATTGTTCGATCACAAGCGGCCTGCCCGATTTGGCGCTAGGCCCGGGTGATCTCTTTTCACGCACACACAAAAATCGCTTTGGCTTGCTCCTTGCGTCTCCCATAGAGCTGCAACCCAATCCGGCGGGTTCTTACGAGATTGTCAAAAGCAATCCGTTTTGGCCAAGGCGAGATGATCCTCGTTTCGTGTCGATGCCGACCGCTCCGGTAAGGCGGCGTGTCACCAAGGAAAGAGATTGCGCCTCGACGCTCGGAAAGACCCGCCACCGCTTGCTGTCCCGCACGAAGCGGTAGCTTTACCGCAAATCCCTCCCGCTTCCGGGGAAGTTTTACTCTCTTGCTCGGCGCCACCACCATCCCGCTGGCAGAGGAGAACCTCGAGGATCGCCTCCTGGCCGTAGGCTAAGCACACGCCCTTTGAAAAACCAGCTTTTGGCTCGGGTTCCCCCGTCCGTCCGGCAGCTGCGACCGCAAGCCGATAGGCTCCCCTCCGGGGAGACCATGGCTTAGCAGGACGGGTTGCTCGTGGTCCCGTCTTCGACCCGAGCGACATCGAACTGGCTACTCCGCTCCGCCTGCCAGTCCCTCTTTCCAGTCCGCATAGTGGGCGTGTCCTTTTTCTCCCAACAATAGCTCTGTCCGGGAAGAGGCGGGCGCGACCGGAGAGAGACAGGCATCCGCTGGCGACGTCGGATCGGCCAGGAGCGCGTCAAGCTTCGTTCCCAGAATGGGTAACCCCTGCTTTTTTTCGTCCAAAACGTTCGATCGCCGCTTCTTTTCCTCGAGTTTGCGGATCACCGTTTCCGGTCTTCCGGATCCATTCCTTAGCTTCCTCCATGAGCTCGGGCCGCCTTTCACTCATCCCAGGGATCTTTCCTTTGAGCACGGACCCGGAGGGCATGGAACTCTGGGACGGCCAAGCCGAACCGCGGCAGGAACAATCGCTTACGTCTCTTTAGCGAGATACGAACCCGCATCTGGCAGAAAAACTCCGCTCCACCCGTCCATAGACCACCGCATAGGCGCTAAGCAACGCCCCCTCTTCGATCGTCACCCGGGAACCGGGCCTGGTAAGCGAAAACAGGGAGCTTACTCCTGCCATCGCTTCGAGCGTCTTCTTGGGCGCGATTCTGCGCACATCTCTTCTGGTAAAGCCTCACACACAGCGAAACGATCTTTTCATGCAGGTCGCGTATACGATATCGTCGGGCATTTCATTGGGATCCATCACGCGGATGGATCGACTCTAGCCGGCCCATGCCGCTTCCCGGTACTTGAAGCCGAAACGCATCAGCTGGAGGCGGTGCTCGACCAGGACAGCGCCGACCTTCGGATCACAGACCTGCCCAACGACCCTTCTCCGATCGCCCTTCATCCCGGAGCCTACCTCCTTGGACGGCCTTGACGATGTGCAACGGTTTGCTGGAGAGCCAACTCGGAGAACCCAAGCCAGTTGTCTGTCTTAATCCGCTCTTGGATCGGCGCTTGCACACCCGCGCGTTGAGGGCCACGCCATCGGATGGTGCCGCCTCCCCATGCACGACGACCGACCCGGTCGGCAACTCTTTTACGGGAAGAGGCAAAGGCCCCTCCTTATCCAACCGCCAAGCCGTGCTCTAGCCAACACCCTGCCGCCTCGCCCACGTAGTGAATTTCGTTCTGATACACTGCTATGAACAGCTTTATGTGTCTTTATATCCCTTGCTCTTGGCAAGCCGTGCGCAAAAAGTCCACGAGATCCCACAAATCGCGTTCCGGTCGACGGATCCAAAAGGTTTGCCAGCCCAGGCCTTTCGGGACCTCTACGTCCCCGTGGGGGTCATCCCCCACGAGCATAACCTCGTGGGGTTCGCAATGTACTTTTTTCAAAGCTCTACGATAAAACTCAGGGTCAGGCTTGGCGGCCCCTAAGCGGGAACTGACCCATACATGGGAGAAAACTCTCAATAGACCCAAGCCCTCCAAAACAGGAGCCAACCGGTCATCCCAGTTCGAAAGGACCCAAAGGGGATAGATTTCGCGAAGAAGGCTAAGAACTTCGGGCACCTCAGGGAAAACACGCCACTGATCCGGCCGCGCAAAAAGTTCATACAACTCCGCAAAATAGGATTCAAAAGGAAAAGCGGGACCCACTGAAAAGTTCTCAAGGACCCCGAAGACAACCTCCCTCCACCAAGTTCGATCCTCTCCGTCCTGAGGAACCGATGCCGAAGGTCTCCACTGCATCCTTGCAAAAACCTCCTGGAAAGCTTTTTCAACTTGCTTGGGTTCCAGGTACACGCCGTAGTGATGAGCCACCCTTGCATAGGTGTGTCCGATGGGACGCGCCGGTCGAATGAGTGTGCCTACGGCATCAAAGAAAATCCCTTTGAGTTTCAACGGCATCACGTTTTCCAACCAAAATTGCCTTCCTAGCGTTGCGGAGGGCTCAAAAGCTCATTCCAGCTAAATTCCTTCTCCCATCCATAGAAATCTGCCAGTACCTCACCCACCAGATAAAACGATCCAGTCAAAAGAACCGGTTCCCGATTCCTTTCAAACAGTTTCACGGCAACGCCTCCCCAGCTTTCTGCCACTTCTACGGGTACCGACGGAAAGTGCTTGGCGAGCAGGTGGGGTTCCATCCCTCGTTCCGTTGGCGGTTTGACAACCGTGACACGAAAAGCTCCGGACTCAAGCTCCTGCGCTATACCTGAAGCATCCTTGTCCGCCACAACCCCAATACACAAATGGTAGGGAATCGAGCCAAAAACCGCTTGCCAGGTCGCACGCACAGTTCGGGCAGCTGCGGGGTTGTGGGCTCCATCCACCACAAATGGAGGGTTTTCCTGCAAAACCTGAAAGCGACCCGGCCAGGGCAACTGTTGGAGTCCCTCCTTGAGCGCCCGATCCAAGAGAGATGCCGGACCGAAGATACCACGCTGACACAAAGCGACGACGCAGGCCGCATTGCGAACCTGGTGCTCTCCCACCAGCCCAAGGGTATAGCTTTGCTTTCCAATCCGAGCCTCCTGGTTTCGGAGATTGACCTGCAAAAGCTTCCAGGGGACTTCCTCTTCTATTGGGATGAACGTAGCTCCCAACTGGTTGGCCCGTTTCTTTACCACACGGCGCGCTTCCTCCCTCTCTACCGCAACAACCGTCGGGATCCCTTCTTTGAGGATCCCTGCTTTTTCCCGAGCAATCTCTGCTAGGGTATGACCCAAGTAGGCCTGGTGATCGAAATCAATCTGGGTGATGACACAAGCTACCGGGACCACCACATTGGTGGCATCCAGACGCCCCCCCAACCCAGTCTCCCAAACGACCCAATCCACTCGTTCTTCCGCAAAGTAAAGAAGAGAGACAGCTGTAAGAATTTCAAAGAAAGTTGGCTCAATAAGACCATCCTCGTCCTCTCGAGCTTGCGCCGCGCGCAGCACTTCCTCCACAAGAGCCGCAAACCGCTCCTCGCTAATCTTGGAAAAATTAATCTGAATTCTCTCGCGAATACTACAAAGGTGCGGGGAAGTGTAGAGTCCTACTCGGAAACCCGCACGCTGGAGGACGGAAGCCAGAAACGCTGCGGTCGAGCCTTTCCCATTGGTGCCTGCAATGTGGATGAATCGAAGGCAGTCCTGGGGGTTACCCAGCCGGCGGACCAAACGCTGCATGTTAGTAAGACCGAACTTCGCTCCTCCCTTGCGAACCGAGCCTAAAATCCGGAGTGCTTCTAAGTAGTCCATGTCATCCTCCCCACCGAGAAAGGGACCAAAGGGTCTAAGCCAAGAAGCCACCCGGAAGCTGCCCTGCTCCTCGGGGCGATTGAAAGGATCCGAGAAAAGTTCACGTTAGTTGGACGAAAGTTTCTTGCTCAAAAAAATCAAGCGTGCCCGCCAGTGGAAGAACTTTTCGGTTGCGAAGCCTTCCCAAACTTCCTTCCCTCACTGAGCTACCCGCGAGTCGAGTGCTGTCAGCCGGCACGCCCTCTTAGTGTGCTGCCCTCCCAAGGGAGACCATAGTTTTGCCACTGGCCCAAAGCGCCCATCTTATAGTAGTAACCCACACAAACGGCCATGTCTTTTGACCGCTGTCTCACCGAATTTGCCAAGCTTTTCTTACTGGCATTCTTTATCTTCGCCAATGGTTTTTTTGTCGCGGCAGAATTTGCTCTGGTCAAGGTCCGGAGGACCCAGCTGAAACCCCTGGCCAATGCCGGCGATTGGCGAGCTCCCATTGCGCTCCACATCCTGCGCAACATCCAAGCCTACCTCTCGGCAACACAATTAGGAATTACCCTTTCAACGCTGGGGCTGGGTTGGCTGGGAGAGCCGTGGATAGCGCGTCAGTTGGAAAGGATCTTCTCCTGGGCAGGCTTGTCCCACTCGGGGTGGGCGGCTACCCTTGCGTATCCCTTGGCTTTTGGTTTGATTAGCCTTTTGCAAATCCTTTTAGGGGAGCTGGCTCCCCGTTCGCTTGCGCTCCAACGTCCCAAAGCGGTGGCCCTTTGGTCTAGCGCCCCGTTGACGATCTTTTTCTACCTTTTTTTCCCACTCGTCTGGCTTTTACACCAAGCCTCTCTCCGGATGCTGCGGTTAGCAGGGTTTAGCCTCTCAGTCCCCACGGAGGAACCGTTTACTCTGGAAGAACTTCAAGAGGTCCTGGCTCATGCCCCTCACATCCACCCCGCAGATGAGCTTATCCATAAAATCATGCTCAAGGCGTTACGCCTCAAACGGATTACCGCAGAACAAATCATGATTCCCAAAGATCAGGTGGTCGTTCTGTGGACCCACTTGTCGGTGGAAGAAAACCTGCGCATTGCGCAGCGTTGCGGGTTTAGCCGCTTCCCCGTGTGTGCCGATTCTAAGGATCGTGTCGTCGGGATCCTCCTCATCCAAGAGCTGCTGTGGCAATTTCTTGCGCTTGGCAGCCAAACCGACCTCAAGGCCCTTTTGCGTCCCGCTTTAACGTTTCTTCCACAAACCCAACTGCCGGTGATGTTGGAGCTTTTTCGATCCTCTCGCAACCATCTGGCGGTCGTAGTGGACACCGAGGATCGAATGGTAGGGATTGTCACCCTGGAGGATGTGTTGGAAGAACTCGTAGGAGACATTCGAGATGAGTTTGACATTGAGAAAGGACCGATTTTCGAACGCACCCAAGAAATGGTGCTCATCGATCCTGAAATGCCGCTCCGAGACCTTGCCCTTGAGACCGGGTGGCCCTTGCCAACCGAAACTCGACAAACTGTGGAAGAATGGTGTCTGGGGCTTTGGGGAAGACGTCCCGCAAAATGGGACAGTCTCACCGTCGATGGATTTCGGATCACCGTAGAAGATGCCTCTCCCCAGCGCTTGCGACGAGTTCGAATCGAGCGAGAGCAAAAGGGAAAACCCTCTTCCCAAGGCTTACCCCAAGTAGAGCCCTAAACGCCCATCCATTGGCAGACCAAAAAATCGAGAAACATTTCTTTGAGCCGTTCCTAAAACCATCGGCAACCATTCCCTGCCAGGGAAGATCGTCCGGGACGCGGCCGAACCGTGCTGCCAACGATTTGAGTGCCGGGATTCCGCTGGCAAAGCCCGGATAGCACCCAGACCCGCGTTTTTGGGGGACAAAGGCGCGGGAGGCAGTGGATCGCTTCCCACCGGGCATGCGTTTGCTTATGCCGCTTTGACTCTCCCCCGAACCTCCGCCAGAGAAGCGACCTACACGCTTCGTCCCATTGCTTGCGGATAGGGCGAAGGTCACATAACTGCCATTGCAAGTAGGCATGACTGTCTCCGGCAGGGATGGGCGTTCGGAGAAACCCAATCCTCTCGGGGAGAGGGCACGAGGCCGCGCCTTGGTAAGAAGTTGATGCTATGACGGCGCGCGTGGTTGACCGCACCGATCACACACGTGTAGGCCGGCTCGACTTCGATCCCCTTGATTCCGGCGGGAAAAAAGCCGACTTTCGAGCCATCGCGATCGCCTTAGCATAGGCGAAGGAAAAGAGCGAGCGAGCCCAAAGAAAATCCACCGACTCAAAGCTTGTTTCTTTGCGAAGATCCCATCGTTTGATCACAAGCGCCTTGCCCAATTCGGCGCAAGGGCACCCTCTTTGCACGCATCAGTAAAAAAGCTTTTTCGCCTGCTCCTCGCTCTTCCCCTCGAGATTACGTCCGATCCGGCGGATTCTCACAAGATCGCCAACGCGGTCCGTTTCCGCCAAGCCCAGATGGTCCTCGTTCGTGTCGATGCCGACCGCTCCAGCAAGGCGGCGTGTCACCCAAACGGGTCCGCACCTTGACACGCGGCAAACACCCGCCACCCCTTTTCTCTCGCACACGAAGCGATCAGTTTCCCGCAAATCCCTCCCGCTTCCGGACGAGTTTTCCCAACGTGATTGGCGCGGTCACGATCCCGCTGGCGGCAAGCGCCTGGAGAGTCCCCTCGTGGGCGTAGGCAAAGCGCCAAGGCGTACGCTCGTTAAAAAACCACGTATTGGCTTGGGCTCCCCCAACGCATCCGCCAGGCGCAACCGTAGAGAGAGCCGCAGGCCGCGCTCCGCCCGTCAATCCCTCTTCCCGTCCCCATGGTTGGCGTATCCGTTTTTTTCCAAGGAAAACTTTTTACGGAAAGAGGCGGCACGAACCGAGAGAGAGGCACACCCACTCGGGGACTCCTTTTTAGCCAAAAGCGCGTCAAGCTTCGTCCGCAGAATGGCCAGCCCCCACTTTTTCTCGTGCAAAACGTTCGCTCGCAACATCTTCTCCTCGAGCTTGCGGATCACCGTTTCGGCTCTTCCGGATCCATTTCTTAGCTTCCTCCATGAGGCTCGGGCCGCCTTTCACCCATCCCAGCGACCTTTCCTTTGAGCACGGACCCGGAGGGCATGGAACTCTGGGACGGCCAAGCTGAACCGCGGCGGGAAGAATCCCTTACGTTTCTTTAGCGAGACACGAACGCGCATCTGGCAGAAAAACTCCGCTCCACCCGCCCGTAGAGCGCCGCATAGGCGGTAAGCAACGCCCCCTGTTCGATCGTCACCCGGGAACGGCGTCGAGTAAGTCAGAAAAGGGAGCTTACTCATGCAATCGCTTCGAGCGCCTTCTTGGGCACGCTTTTGCGCGGATTTCTTCGCGTAAAGGGGGCACAATGTGACGATCTCCTCATACAGGTCGCGCACGATATCATCGGTCCTCTCATTCGGATCCACCGCCAGGATAGATCGACTCTGCGCAGTTCATACCGCTTTCCAGTACTCCAAACCCAAACACATCAGCCGGTTGCACCACTTGACCAGGATGGCGCCGACCTTGGGATAAGAGACCCGCCCAATGAACCCTCTCTGAGAACCTTCCATCCCAAAGCCGACTTCCTCGATGGCCTTGACAAGGCCGCGACGGTTTGCTTGAGAGCCAACTTCGGACAACCCAAGCTGATTGTCTCTCTTAATCCGCTTTCGGATCGGCGCTTGGACACCCGTGCGTAGAGGTCCACGCCGTTAGCCCACTCCGCCCCGCATGAACGATTGCCGTCCTAGTCGGCAACTCTTCTGCGGGAACCCGCAAACGCCCCTTTTTCAACCTCCAAGCCGTCTTGTAGCAAACGCTCCGCCGCTCGGCACCTACGTTCCATTCCGTTGGGATCTGCTCTCCTGCCAGGAACAGCCTTACGTGTCCCTATCGTTTTTCGCTCTTAGCAACCCTTCATCCTCCAAAGCTTTCTCATAAAAACCGCGCATTTCCTCATCAAAAGCCACAAGAAAGACTTTTTCGATCGTCGGATGCGCTTCCAGAAAACACCGGATCTCACGAACCGCAATCCGAGCAGCGCGATCCTTGGGAAATCGATAGGCACCTGTACTAATCGCAGGGAACGCGATCGAGCGCACCCCATGCTCTTCAGCTAGCTCGAGCGCCCGGCGATAACAGCTCGCCAAAAGCTCTTCTTCTCCCTGAGTCCCCCCGTGCCAAACGGGGCCAACCGCATGGATGACCCAACGGCAAGGGAGGCGATATCCCCGCGTGATCTTCGCCTCCCCAGTTGGACAACCCCCAAGCTTTCGGCATTCCTCCTTAAGTTCTGGGCCTGCAGCACGGTGAATCGCTCCGTCCACCCCGCCACCCCCCAAAAGGCTGGTATTGGCTGCATTAACAATAGCGTCCACCTGCATTTGCGTGATATCTCCTACAACCACCTCGATTCGATCCTTCATCGGCCACCCTCCACATTAGCTTTTTTTCGCTAAAAAAGTACCTGTAAAGCTTGGTTCATCCAAAAGACTCCCTTTTGGCTGTTCACCTAGAAAGGCCTGCATCCATGATCGCTTGACATGTTGGGAGTGCTGTCTCCGGTTCCCGTAGGGAACCGTCCCTCAAACCATGGACCATGTTCCCCTACCCGGGTAGATCCTTGCAGACACCAGCCGAAAAGCCCTGCCGGCGGTTCGCGTACCGAGGTTTCAGTGGCACGCCCAGGTAACGCCCATGCCCGCGCTTCTAAAGCGAGAGGTGCGGGAGGCAGTCAATTGCCTCCCGACCGAGCATACACCGCATGCGCTACTGCCGGGCTCCTCCCAACACTGACAACACCCACACATGGTTTGCCCCATTTCTTTGCAGGCAGGAGGAAAGTGAGGCTTGAGCCATCCATTGCGGGCCGACACGGCCTCTCCCGCACAGTCCGACGCTTAGGGATAGGCCCGAATCGCTAACTGGGCCGTCTGTATCCTCTTTTTTCCCTTTGGATGGAGGAGTTCTCAAACCTCCTTACCTAACGTCCACACTCGTGTCCCGCTTGGGGAAAGAGAAGCTCACAGACAGGATGTCACAGGGAAGGTATGTTTTTCTGGAAGAGCTTCACCGCTGCCCTAGCATCCTCTTCCGTGACATAGGGCAAAAGAGATCGACAAACAGTGAGAAGCAAACGACCACCTGTATTGGAGATCTGACGGTATACAACCGTGCAGAACGTTTCAGTCTAGCCAGAGACGGGTGCGTGCGTGAGTGCTCTTTCGGTCCGAAGCGTCTGCTTCCTAAACCGAATCCCATTTTCCGTTTTTTTTATGAAAAGCCAGTGCAGCAGGAACGCCAAGATGGGGAGATAAGTGCTCTCCAAAGAAAAAACATTTGATCGGCACGCTACACTTCTGGGGGCGAGTGTCCCTTCGAGGATCACTCACCCCCCAAAGAAGCGCTTCAGGGACAACAAACCCGAAGTTCTCCGTGCCCCTCACGCCTAACGCCTCATGTGAGGGAAGATTTCTCTCGGGTTTTCTTTAACCGCAGTCACACTTCTTACCCTTGTGAGCCGCACAGTTGTCCCCTGCTTCACACTTGGGACAGGTGCAAAGCTTTTTTGACTTTTTGGCAAGCTGTATTTCCGTCGCTGCATGGCCCGGGACCGAGGTCCCCACTAGCACAAGCATCGGAATTAGGCAGAGGATCCAACGTTTCATAGCTTCCGTCTCCTTTCAATAAGGGGTTCTTTTGATGCGGTCCTTGCCGAGGGAACGTCTTTGACCCCTTCTTTTTCCCTCTTTTGAGCCTACCCCCCTGGCTAGGCTCCGTATCTTTGTCTGCACAGTCTAACAGGCTTATCAAGCATATCATATGCCTACCCTCTGGGTAGGGTCCGTATCTTAGCAAAAAACCGCTTGCCACATCGTAGCCAAATCCCCTTCGAACAGTCCACAACCTTGTTTGGGTCCGAACATTTTTCCCCATCCAAACTCACCGCTCCCTGAGCTACCAGCCTTCTAGCCTCGCTAAGGCTGGAAGCCGCCCCAACGGTGTGAAGAAGTCGAACCAAAGGGATCTGGGGACTTTCCACGACCATTTCCGGAGCGTCCTCCGGAAACTCTCGGCGACTAAAAACACGCTCAAAACTTTCCCGAGCCTTTTGTGCCGCTTCAGGATCATGCACGCGCTCAATAATCCATTGGGCTAATCGTTTCTTGGCCTCCATGGGATGCACGCCCGGTTCCGGCTGGGTCCCTAGGAGCACCTGGTACCATCGAAGCATGAGCTCATCCGAAATGCTCATTACCTTCCCAAAGATTTCCTGAGGGCTTTCGGTAATCCCAATCGTGTTGCCGAACGATTTACTCATCTTCCGGGTTCCATCCAGCCCCTCGAGCAAAGAGACAGTCTGGACCACCTGGGGTTCTTGTCCCACTTGGGCCTGGAGTTCCCTCCCCAAAAGCAGATTGAAAAGCTGGTCGCTTCCTCCCAATTCCACATCCGCTTGGACCACCACCGAATCCCAAGCCTGCAACAAAGGATATACCAGCTCGTGGAGACCAATGGGTTCCCCGCGGTCGCGCCGTTCTTGAAACTCCCTGCGCTGCAAAAGACGAGTAGCCGTGACCCTTTTTTGTAGGGCAAGAAATTCTCCGGCACTCATCTTCTCAAACCAGGTTCCGTTCCACAAAACTTCCGTGCGATCTGGCCTCAGAATCCGGAACGCTTGTTCCTGATAGGTACGAGCGTTCGCCTGGATTTCTTCCAGCGCAAGTTCCGGACGTGTGCTGTTTCGACCCGTAGGGTCCCCGATCCGAGCGGTAAAATCACCGACGATTAGCACCACCACATGGCCTGCTTCTTGCCACTGGCGAAGCTTAAACAGAGGCACTGCATGACCGAGATGAATGTCAGCACTTGTGGGATCCACCCCAAACTTTACCCGGAGAGGGCGCCCTTTGCGAAGCTTGGCCTGAAGCTCCTCCAGGGTAATGACAGCCTCGCTACCCTGGATCAAACGGGCCAGGGAAAAATCCAAGTTCTCTCCAGCGGGATCACCTTGCTGGCGATTCGAGACCATAAAACGCGTGCGCGCTTCCCATCCGCGGGGCCGGCTTATAAGTCTTACACGCCTTCCGCCTAAAAGCTACGTGCCGTTGCCCCTGATTCCAAAACCTGCGAAATGCCAACGGCCATGCTTACGTTGCCTCTTTCCTTCTTGTCTCTCCCTTGGCCGCGCTAACCACCAGTTCCCGACCCATAAACTCCTTCCGATGCAGCTGCACGATCGCTTGCTTGGCAGTTTCCACATCCGCCATCTCTACAAACCCGAATCCCTTGGAGCGCGTTCCGCGCTTTTCCCGAATCAATTGAACGTTTCTCACCGGGCCCACCTGGGAGAACAGCTCAAAAAGATCGCTTTCTCCTGCCTCGTAGGAAAGATTCCCTACGTAGAGACGCGGCGTTGTGATTTCCTCAGCCCGAACCTCCGCGCTCGTTTCCGAGAGGGAGGGACGAGAAGGAGGAGCCGGTCGGCGCGTCACCTGCGCAGAACTATCCCGCCGAGGCGAACGCCGTAGTGCTTCCCGGCTTTTCTTTACCTCCTCGGGCTCGTTTACGTGGTCACTAGTTGGAGAAGGCTTTCCTTTTCCGAAGAGTCCTTGAACCAATCCAGCAATCTTTTGAACCAATCCTTTGGGCTTGTTCGCCGTTCCGCCCTTTGCCGGCGTTCGTGAAAAAGTTGCCTCCTTGGCTCGGCGATCTCTGCGTCGTGAAGAATTTTTGGAACGATTGCCACTCATTGCTCCCCCTTTCTTTACGTTCTTCGTTCGAAGACCGGGGCCAGTCCCCTTTGCTACGTGTCCCTGGTGACGCAAATCCCCTGGGACCCCGGGTAGAGCACGTCCCTGCCATCCGAGGCTGGGTCCTCGACCACTCACCCAGAGAATGGCCTAGGACAAGGCCGTGACGGACTTCCTGGAAGTTTTCTTGGGGCAGAACCTTCGCGGAAAGAACGAGCCCTCCCAGCGGGAGGCTCGGAACCCTTTGCACCACACTGTGCCAGCTCGGATGACCGGAAAGGCCGGCGTGAAAAAGAAACAAGGAGTTTTCTTTCTCCGGAGATCCCCCAAGGCTCACCCATAAAGGCCGCAGAAGGGCCCGATACGAGCCTTGAGCTTTACCTGCCCATTTCGCTTCCCACAACTTCGCTTGGAAGCATACCTCGACCATCGCCTTTGTTCTCTCGAAGCCTTTGTTTCCCTTCCCATAAATAGAAAAGGGAAAAAAGCTGGCTTCTTCCCGGGACGTCACCGTTTTTTTTTCCTTTGCGCCCCTTTTTACCTCTTGACAAATGTATCGGCTCCGAAGAGGCCACGCAATCTCAAGCTAGTGATTCCCAGCTAAGAGCTGGGTTTTCTCAGCATTCCTTTTGGCCACACGGTCTTTCGGAAAGGCGTTCAAAAAGAACCTCAAGCCCCCCTTCTTCCACGGTACTTTCGCACTGCTTTCTGGGGTTCCCCAAGGAAAAAGCGCTCAACTGCCGTGTTACTCCGTGCCCACCTCGAACTGCCGATTTTCCGTGATCTTTTCTGTACTCGCAGAGTTTGTCCTGACGGGCAAAACGTGCATGGCTTGTCTTCTGTCCCGGTCGGAACGGGCTTGGACACGCCTAGCAGCCTGCCCATCATCCAAAAAAAGGAATACGCCCGACTTGGGTCCCTACCTAACCCCGGCAAAAGAAGACGGGAAAAGGAACGAAGCCACAGGGAATCCCCGCGTTTCCCTGGGAAAAGCAGCCACTGCTTGGTCGGGTCTTCTTATCCGAAGAAGGTCTTAAAAAAAACTCCCTTCCTTCTGGGAGCCTTCATGTTTCCCCCAGCAGAAGAATGGTGGCTTTTGCGGGGAGGAAAACCCCAAAACATTGGACTCGCGATACCTCTGCGGCGGGTTTTGTTTCGCCAAGAAGAGGTTTTTTTACTTTTTCTTTCCTTTTGGCGTGCCCCCTGGGAGGGATAGCCTCTACGAGTTCCTAGGCTCTGGGTCTTCTCCGCTTTTCCTTGCTAGCCTTCCGCTTCCGCTGACTCCTCCTTGGCGTTCGAGGGCTCAATGAGCGGAGGTTCCAGCGCAAACCCTGGAATCCGCACCACGATCCATCTTCCCGATTCGTCGATGCCAAAATAGGAGCCTTCCACCCATGCACGGCCACCTACTAGATGGTAGCTATGGTAATGGAACCGATCTCCAGGTCGCAAGCGGGGACGCTCGCCAACGATCCCGTCCCCTTCAATCACGGTTTTTTTCCCCAGAGGACTTGTAAGAACCCACTTCCTGCCTTGGAGAGTAACCGTATGCGGGCTATCATTGGCAATGGTGATGTAGTAGACAAAGGCGTGGCGCTTGTGCGGACCTCCCCAAAGAAAGGGACTATAATCGAGATGGTCCAAGGTTGCCCGAAGTCCAGGAAGCTCAATCCCCCGAATCATGGCACCGAGAGTATCCTTTTTTTCCACCACTGTGAGCCTACCCCGAACCTCTTTGCCTGGCAAGAACCCTGTCTGGGCCCTGGTAATCGCCGGTTCGGATTGTAGTGGTGGCGCCGGACTCCAGGCCGATGTAAAGACTTTCTCCGCCTTCCGGGTCATGGCTGCGACAGTACTGACCAGCGTCGTAGCAGAACGACCCGGGAAAATCTCCGCCATCTGGCCTTTACCTCAGTCGATGATCCGCGAGCAATTCCAATGCATCCGGGAAACCATTGCACCGGTGTCGGCCAAGGTGGGCATGCTCTATCGGGGCGAGACGATCGAAGCGGTCGCCAACGAGCTGCAATCCTTCAAGCCCCTTCCCCGGCTTGTGGTGGATCCCTTGATCCGGTCTTCCAGCGGGGAAGCTCTCCTCCAGAAAGACGCGTTATTTTCCCTCAAGGATAAGCTCATCCCCATGGCTACGGTTTTTACGCCCAATCTTTATGAGGCGATGGTTTTACTTGAAAAAGAGATTACCGGGCCTGAAGAAGCTGCCGAAGCAAGCCAAGAACTGGCACGAAAGTTTGGAGCCCCAGTCCTTATCAAGGGGGGGCACATTAAGGGATCATGGGCTATTGACTTCTTTAGTGACGGAAACAAGGTGGAAGAGCTAGAGGCTCCGCGTATCGAAAATGCCGATCCTCACGGAACTGGGTGCGCGCTTTCAAGCGCCATTGCAGCAGGTTTGGCTCTCGGACTAGGCCTTCGAGAGGCGATCTTTTTGGCCAAGCTTTTTGTCACCCAGGCAATAGCCAAAAGTTTTCCGGCAATCCACGGCCAGTTTTTGGATCTTTTCCCTTTAATATAAGAAAGAAACGAAGAAAAAAATAGGCACAAGGCACTAGCTCATCCTTTGGGAAAGCAGCAGGGTGCAAGGAGGCTTTCGAATTTCCCTCCCTTTCTGGAGCAAAGACACGCGCCCGCGCATATGGGCAGATTGGGATCGTGGGAGGATCAAAAGGGAAAAACCTCCCCCCAAAGACAAAAGAGCAGATTCACTACCCGTTCCGCGGTGGGTGAAGTACCACAAAAGCCTCTGGCTGGTTCCGCCTACCGGTGCGGCACACAAAGGGCCTCTGGACTAAGCGACAACGGGGCCCAGGAAAGACATACTTGGTTGGAAGCTAACGCTTGATCCCATCCATTTCTTTCTTTGAGAAGGGTCTGGAACCGGACCGGCCATTATGACCCACGCCCCCAAAGGGACTTCTGCAAAGGAGCTTGTTTGAAGCCTATCCGCACCCTCGCTTCCCTTCCTTGGGTTTTTTGACCTTTGTAGTGGAAACTTAAGGAGTTAGAGAAAAGTGTCTCGGGTCGATGTGTAAATAGGTTGTCGGCCGCTTGGCCCACGCACTCAAACCTCATGCGGATAGACTTGCCCATACACAGCCTTATGTCTCCCGATATTTCTAGCTATGGGCAACCGATTGGAAAGCTTACCAACCAGAAACGCTACACGGTCAAAAGTTCCCGTTCCTTTTTTTCCAGGAGCCGTTCCATCTCTTCCATGAACCGGTCAACCAGTTTCTGGATTTCCTTCTCTGCGTGACGCAAATCGTCTTCCGACCATTCTCCTTCCCGTTCAAGCTTTCGGGCCGTTTCCAGGGCATACCTTCGGATTCCGCGCAGTGCCACCCTACCCTCTTCGGCCAGACGGCGGACCGAGCGCACCAATTCTTGACGTCTCTCTTCGGACAGGGGAGGAATCGGAACCCGGATGGATTTTCCCTCGACTACCGGGTTTACCCCTAACTTGGACTCTTCCAGTGCTTTGCGGACCGAATCGACCAGGGTAAGATCCCAGGGTTGGATGACGATCAAATGAGGATCCGGAGTAGTGATGGCCGCAATATCCCTCAGACGCATGTGAGTCCCGTACGCCTCGACCATGAGGTGAGTTACCAGTTCCGGAGACGCCCGCCCCGTCCGAATCGTCGCAAACTCCTGGCGACTATGCTCTAAGGCTTTCTCCATTCGTTCTTCGGTTTCCAGAAGAATTTCTTCGAGGGTCATGACTAGCTCCCAGGCACGGCTGTTGACTCGCGGTCGCTTCTTGCCGCGACAGGCTCTCCCTCACCGTCCCAGACAAGGGTGCCGACCGGTTTGCCTTGGACCACGGCCAAAAGGTTTTCTTCTTGGAAAGCATTAAACACAATAATGGGAATCCGGTTATCCATGCAAAGCGAGAAGGCCGTCGAATCCATAATGGTTAAACGATTCCGCAGGGCGTCCAGATAGCTGACACGCTCGTAGCGCTGGGCCTTTGGATTGAGGGTGGGATCGCTATCGTAGATTCCATCCACCTTCGTTGCCTTCAGGATGACTTCGGCGCCGATTTCGCTTGCCCGCAGCGCTGCCGTCGTATCGGTAGAAAAAAATGGGTTTCCGGTGCCGGCGACAAAGATGACGACCCTTCCTTTTTCCAGGTGTCGGATGGCGCGTCGCCGGATGAACGGTTCTGCAACGCTTCGGACTTCGATGGCGGTCTGGACTCGCGTTTGAACACCAATTTTTTCCAGCCGGTCCTGCAGAGCCAATCCGTTGATGATCGTGGCCAGCATTCCCATGTAGTCGGCGGTGGCTCGGTCCATTCCGGCGCGAGCGGCAGTGGTTCCACGCCAAAAGTTCCCCCCTCCGATCACGATGGCGATTTGAATCCCCAGCGCGTGGACGCGGGCAATTTGCCTTGCTATCTTAATAGTAAGATCAAGGTCCAGGGCCTCCCGCTCGCTCGCCAATACCTCCCCACTAAGCTTTAACAAAATCCTCCGATACACCGGCCGAAGAAATGTGCCCGACGACTCCACCATGGACGACTCTCTTCGATTCCCATCCTATGTCAAGACCGGCTCCCCACCTTCCGGTTCCCAACGCGTCTTCCCTTACCCGTGAGTCCCTTCCACGCCCCGGAAGCACGCATGCCCCGCACCGGAGGTAACCCTAAACGCTTCCGCACCTCCTGTACTTGATCCCTCAAAAGGGCCGCTTTCTCATACTCCAACCGAGAAGCAGCCTCCATCATCTCTTGTTCAAGTTCTCGTAAAACCTCTGCCAAATCCAGATCCTGCCAGCGCTCCTCACCCAAGCCCTTTTTCTTATCCCAGCCAACGGCACTGGCGACCACACGCAGACTTTCTTGTTCCCTTCGACTTACGCTTTGCGGTCTAATCCCATGGGCCTCATTGTAGGCTAGCTGTTGCGCTCGACGCCAACGGGTGATCTCTAAAAACTTCCGGATCGATTCCGTAACTTCATCCGCATAGAGAATCACCATCCCTTCCAGATGTCGAGCTGCCCGACCTGCAATCTGAACAAGCGACCTTTCCGAACGAAGATACCCCTCCTTATCCGCATCCAAAATCGCTACCAGGGATACCTCCGGCAAATCTAACCCCTCCCTCAAAAGATTAATGCCCACCAAAACATCAAAGTCTCCTGCACGCAATCCCCGCAAAATTTCCACGCGCTCAATAGCATCCAATTCTGCATGCAAATACCGCACCCGGATCCCAAGCTCTCTCAAATAATCGGCCAAATCCTCCGCCGTGCGCTTGGTTAAAGTCAGCACAAGTGCTCGCTGGCCTTTGGCAACCCGTTCCCTCAAGCGCGCTACCAGATCGTCAATCTGGTTTTTCAAGGGTCGAACCTCCACAACCGGATCCAACAGTCCAGTTGGACGCACGATCTGCTCGATGACTTGCCCTCCAACCTTGCCTAGCTCATAATCCCCCGGAGTGGCCGAAACATAGAGAACCTGCCCTACCAGCTCTTCGAACTCCCGAAAATTGAGCGGCCGGTTGTCCAACGCCGAAGGGAGCCGAAACCCATGCTCGACCAAAACCAGCTTGCGCGAACGGTCTCCCTCGTACATTCCCCCCAATTGCGGGATCGTCACATGGGATTCATCAATCACCGTAAGAAAATCCTTGGGGAAAAAATCCAAAAGACAATACGGCCGAGAACCCGGCGCCCGCCCGCTCAGATGCCGAGAGTAGTTCTCGATTCCATTGCAGTAGCCCACCTCCTGCATCATTTCCAAATCATAGGTCGTCCGGAGCCGAAGCCGTTGCGCTTCCAGTAGCTTGCCCTGCCGCTCAAGCTCTGCCACTCTTTCTTCCAGTTCCTCACGGATGGCAGCAAGCGCCCGTTTCATTTTTTCCTCAGGGGTGACATAATGACGGGCAGGGAAAATGACCTCCTGGTCACACGGCTCTATCCTCCGCCCCGTCAGAGGATCAAACCGACAGATGCGCTCGATCTCATCTCCCCATAACTCAACCCGAATCCCGTATTCCGCCGAGCCCGGGCACAGCTCAATCACATCGCCACGTACTCGAAACCGGCCCGGGGCAAGCTCAACCTCATTCCGCTCATACTGCATCTGAACCAAACGCTCGAGGATCTCTTCCCGGGGAAAAAGACTTTTTACGCGAAAAACACACACCATGTTGGCGTAGTCTTCCGGAGACCCCAACCCATAGATGCACGACACACTGGCCACCACAATGACATCCCGCCGGGTCAAAAGAGCTGTGGTCGTCGAAAGTCGCAACCGTTCAATCTCCTCATTAATGCTCGAATCCTTCTCGATGTAGGTGTCCGTACTAGGGATGTACGCCTCCGGCTGGTAATAATCAAAGTACGATACAAAATATTCCACGGCGTTTTTGGGAAAGAACTGCTTAAATTCGCTGTACAGCTGGGCCGCCAGGGTCTTGTTGTGAGAAATCACCAGGGTTGGGCGGTTGAGCCGAGCGATCACGTTGGCGACCGTGTACGTCTTGCCGGAACCCGTCACCCCCAAAAGGACCGTGTGCTTTTCTCCGCGCACCAACCGCTCTGTGATTGCCTCAATCGCTTTGGGTTGATCCCCTCTGGGTGGATAGGGGGCATGAAGCTCAAAATCCATGGATACAATGTGGCTGTCGAAAAACGGTCTGGCTAGTCCTTCCAACCGTAACCTCGCCAAGCTGCTCCGGTTAGGCAAAGCGCTTGGGCTTACGCGAAACGGTCAAAACCTTGACTTTCCTTTTTCCCTCCTAGCTACTCCCACCACCTGGAAAAGCTCAACCTCGTAGTTTCCTCCTTTCGCGAAACACCCTGGTCAAAGGCAACCGTCGGCCCCGGTCCTTGGCTAACAAACCCTTCCTTTTCTATCGGGAAAAAAACCCGCCAGGCCAAACGACCGCGAAGGATTTTCTCCCCTTTTCAGGGAATTCCCGGTACCGCGCCATTCGCTCCCCCGCCGACCATTGCCACCGGAGCTCTTCTCCAAAAAGGCTAAGCGCTCCAGCCTATCCGCTCAGAGTTCCTCACGGGCAAGAGGACGCCTGGCTTCCGCCCAATCCCACTCCAGTTGCTCCCCCTCGCAATTTCCCAGCGCTGGCCGGCGGAAAGCTTCTCCCGAAAGCTCAAACCCTTCTTCGGTCAAACCGGCTTTACTGGCCAAAACGCTAAAAAGCTTTCCAAAAAGATCCGCCACCGGGCCTTCTCCGTAGAGCCGGACTCCAAACTCAGAAGAATTCACCTGGCCATTCCGACAGGAAGCAACGGTCAGAAGAATCCGATCCTCGGACTGCGCCATATGGGTCTTTAACCACGACACAAAAAGTTCCCTGACTTTGCCAGGAAGCCGGAGGAGGGTGTAACCGGCTCGGCACGCTCCGGCCTCTCGAGCTTTTCCCAAAAGCTCGCGCAGCCCGAAGGTCGTGAGGCCCGGAATGACGGGAGCCACCAGAACCCCCACCGGGATGGAGGCCGCACTCAAAGCTTGGATCGCTTCCAACCGGGCCTTGGGAAGCGAGGCTCGAGGTTCCAGACGCGAGGCGAGTTTTGCGTCCAGAGTTGTAAGCGAAATCCAAACGCCCACCGCCTTATGCCGAGCTAATTCCCTCAAAAGGTCTGTATCCCGCGTAATTAACCGGCTTTTGGTGACCACAACGACGGGATGTCGGGTTTCGGCCAGGACCTCCAGGCATCTCCGTGTTACCCGGAGTCGACTCTCTACGGGCTGGTAGGGATCGGTGACCCCGCTTAAGACAATGGGATCGGGTCTCCACCGCGGGCTAGCCAGCGCCCGGCGCAATAGCTCAGGGGCCTCCCGCTTAACAAAGATCTTCGTTTCGAAGTCAAGCCCGCACGATAGACCAAGATACTCGTGCGTCGGGCGGGCATAACAGTACACACAACCATGTTCACAACCCCGGTAGGGGTTAAGACTTACCCGAAACGTTAGATCAGGGCTATGGTTGTAGGAAAAAAGGGAAACGGCACCCAGCCAATGAATCCGCGTTTTGGGGAGAGTGGGACCGTCCGGAGTCTCGCCAGGATCTTCCTGCGGCCAATAGGAAGCAAACTTGGGGGAAGGGTTCTCACAAGCTCCTCTTGCCTTTCGTGGCCGGCCCATGTACCATTCCTTCTCTACGAACACTCCCAGGCTCGTCAAGCTCCTCCTGTGTGACAAAGCAAATAGCCCCTTTCCCGCACACCCCGGCGGTCATTGCGTACAATCTAGCCCTGGGTCCCATAGAGAACCTTTGAATGAATACCCTCTGGATCGTTTTCGTTCTCTTTTGTGCTGGCTATGCATGGATCGGCTACGTGCTGGCCTTCCCTAAGAAGGAGAGGAACGAGCGGGAGGATGACGTTCCAGCGCTTTCCTGGGAAACGGAAGGACCCATCATCGAAAAGGCTCTTGAGGGAGTTATTCACACCCGGTGGCAGGGAGAGGGGCCACAGGGAACGCTGGAGCTTGTTGGATCCCTCACGGGAATCGCTGCATCCGAGGCCTTCGATACCGTCCGGAAGCGACTGGCCGATACCCAGATTGACGTATACTTTCTCGGAGAGGAAGAAGCTCAAGTCCGGCTCACGTTCCAGCGCTCTCACCCACCCCAACCTCCATCCCCCAAGCTCCTCCCCTCCATTCTGTTTTTCCTTACGCTGGCAACGACGGCCTGGGCCGGAGGTTTTCACCATGGCATCACCCTCCCTTTGGAACCCTCCAAGGCCCTGCTGGCCTTTCAGGGGGCTTGGCCCATTTGGGCGACGCTTTTGGCTCAAGACGTTACCCGCTATGCCATCGCCTTCCTCCACGGAATCCGCCTGGGTCCCCCGTACTGGTTGCCAGCCCCTTTGGCTTTGGGAACCTTCGGCTCCGTGCTGCCGGTTCGACACAGCGGCGTGGAGCGCCGCGGGCTGTACGATTCCGCAGCCTTCGGTGTCATCGCAGGATTGGCCGTGGCACTTCCCTGCCTCTGGTTCGGCCTGAAAAACTCAAGTTTTGTTTCCGGTTCCCCCCTGCCCTTTGCACCAGGAGTTCCTCTCCGATCCTCAGTGTTTTTTTGGGTATTTTCGCAATTGGCACACGGGGATAAGGTAACCCTCGAGCAGCGGGCTGTGCTGGACCCGTTGGCTTTTGGGGGATGGGTGGGGCTTCTTGTAACCACGCTCAACCTTTTGCCCGTTTCCGGGCTAAATGGAGGATGGCTCGCCCATGCACTCTGGGGCATTCGTGCTCTGCGGAGGATTAGCCTAAGCACCGTCCTTTTCCTTTTCCTTTTCTGCCTCTTTTTTTGGCCCGCCCTCTTGAGTTGGGTCCTCTTCCTTTCCCTGCTGCATCTTGGACCTTGCCGACCCGTACAAAATGAGCTCGCTTCCCCCGGTTGGCTTCGCACGCTTCTCGGATATCTTCTTTGGGCGTTGGCCGGACTGGTCCTACTTCCGGTGCCTCCTTCCTGGAAGGATCTTTGGACCCTCCACGGACCCTATCTTTAGAACTCGTTAGAAAAAATTCCCCTTTTTCCGAGCCCGTCTTGCCCAGAGCAAGCAATTCCCCTTTTCAAAGAAAACCCTTACCAGTAGCTTGGCACCGATACTTTTTATGAACGAATCCTGGGACGAGATTGGCCAGCTTTTCAAAAACGCACGTTCTATCGTCATCCTCTCCCACGTACGCCCCGACGGAGATGCCTACGGAAGCAGCCTTGGGTTGGCTTGGACCTTGCGTGCCCTAGGGAAAGAAGTTTTGGTCTGTAACGAGGACGGGATGGCCAGAAGCTACCGGTTTCTACCCGGATCGGAAGAAGTCGTTTCCACCCCTAAGACCGCCCCTCAAGGATGTGATATCGTGATTGCCGTGGACACCTCAACCCAAGAACGCCTCGGCCCGACGTTCGCTCTTTGGAATCGGAAGGTGGACATCAACTTGGATCACCACGCAAGCAATACCTGCTACGGAACCTGGAACCTCATTGACCCATTAGCACCGGCTAGCGCGCTCGTCTGCTACAAACTTCTCCAAGCCCTCGGCTGGACCTGTCCAAAGGAAGCTGCCAGTTGCTTCTATGTGGGGCTTTTGACCGACACCAACGCGTTTCGATTCTGCCCCCTTTCACCAGACGTCTTCCGTATGGCCGCCGAGCTTGTGGAACAAGGCGCCGATCCTCTTTCGCTGTCGGAAGGAGCCTACCGGAACTACTCCATTGGCCAGTTCCATCTCCTCCGTGAGATCCTTGCCCAGACGGTCTTCGCATGGGAAAATCGGGTCGCCTACTACCGCCTCACACCGGCTCTCCTGAAACAAACCGGGGCCGAGAACACGGAAGTAGAAAATTTTCTCACCTATCTTCAGAAAGTATCGACCGTTCAGGTCGCCTTCATGTTAGAAGAGCTCGAGCCTAACCTCACCCGTGTCAGCCTGCGCTCCCGGGCTCCTATCGACGTCTGCCAGATTGCCCAGCGGTTTGGTGGAGGCGGTCACCCCCGCGCCAGCGGGATCCGCGCCCGCATCCCAATGGCCGAGATGGAAAAGCTTCTTTTGGAAGAAATCCGGCAGGTGCTCCAATAGTTTGGCGATCGCCGCATACAAGATCACGTCATGCCGCGCGACAAGCTAGCTTCTGAGAAAAGCATGGAAATCGATGGTGTTCTCCTCATCAACAAGCCCAAAGGATACACGTCGCATGATATGGTAGCCTTCATCCGGCGAAAATTTCACGTAAAAAAGGTCGGTCACTGCGGCACGCTCGATCCGATTGCTACGGGACTTCTCATCCTGGTCTTGGGAAAGGCTACCAAAATCCAGGATCTTCTCATGTCCGAAGACAAAGTCTACCGAGGACGCATGCGACTTGGCCAAATCACAGACACCCAAGATGCCGATGGAGTCATCCTGGAGGAGCGACCAGTCCCGCAGTATTCGGATGCCGAAATCCAAGAAGCCTTTGAGCGGTTCACGGGAGATTTCTACCAGACACCACCTATGATTTCAGCCGTAAAGTATAAAGGAATTCCCTTGTACAAACTGGCCCGTGCGGGAAAAAACGTAGAACGTAAACCCCGGATCGTTCACTTGTATTATTACAAGATTCTCGGAAGAGATTCTCAACATATTGACTTTGAGATCGGCTGCAGCAAGGGGTTCTACGTGCGCACGTATTGCCATGATATCGGCCTTGCTTTGGGATGCGGGGCGCATCTTGTGGAGCTAACACGTTTGCGCTCGGGCAATTTTACTCTCGATCAAGCAATCTCTTGGGAAACGTTGCAAGCTCTCGATAGCCCATCCCAACTGCTCCAACATGTTCTCCCCCTCCCTGAAGTCTCCCGGCTCCGCCGCCGGTAAATCTTCATGCCAAGGTACAAACTGAAAGAACTCTCGCCGCACCCCAACATCCGCAGCCTGACCCTTGGGGTATTTGATGGCGTGCACCTGGGCCATCAGGCCGTTCTGTGCAAGACCCGATCCCTAGCATCCGATCCAGCCCAGGCAGCCGTCATCACTTTCGAACCTCATCCTTTGGCGGTGATTGACCCACCCAAGGCCCCTCCGCGCCTCACCACCGAGGACCAAAAGATCACGTTGATTCGAAAACTGGGAATCCCCAACGTTTGGGTAATCCTTTTTGATTCTGAGCTTCGGGAAACCTCCCCTCTCACCTTTATGGAAGAACTGCACCGTATTTTCCCCAACCTTTCCTTTCTTGTGGTAGGACCCGACTGGCGTTTTGGAAAAGGAGCGGAAGGCAATATGGCTTTTTTATTAGAATTCTCTAAACGTTACAGGTTCTGCGTCTGCCCTGTGGAGCCAGTCCATTGCGAGGGGGCACCCATCAATAGCACCCGCATTCGCCAGGCGATTGCCGAACGCGATTTTGGCCTGGCAGAAAGGCTCCTAGGGCGGCCTTACTTCATCGAAGGGGTTGTGGTCCCTGGAGCCCACAGGGGAACACTTTTGGGCATCCATACGGCCAACCTCACAGAGATCCAACAACTCACCCCTCCTCCTGGCGTGTACGCATGCTTGGTCCGCCTCCCGGACGGTTCCCAATGGCGGGCGGTGGCAAACTACGGAAGACGCCCTACCTTTGAAAGGGAGGGCAAACCCTTGTGGGAGGTCCATCTCATTGGCTTTGAAGGGAACCTTTACGGCAAGCGCGTACAAGTGGGCGATTTCCGTTTCCTGAGAGAAGAAAGGGCTTTCAGCTCAGCCGAAGAACTGGTGCAAGCGATCCGGGAGGACATCAAACGAGCTTGCCAAGGGAATCAATCGTAAGTTGCACCGGGGTACCTGGCACGTAAATCACCCACGACTGAATTCGTAGGCCCTACTAATAGGGCGCAAACATGGCTGCCCCTCTCCCGACGCCCCCGACCTCACGGGGCGTTTCCTGCCACCCTAGGGCAAGACGCGGTCTCACCTATCCGGGCAATCTTCCGAATCGTGTTCACGTCGCTGTGCGCCGGGAGGCGGCAGTGAGGACACTCAAAAACGATGCCCCGACAGCTGCAAAAAGGAGCGCGTCCTTTCTCATGCATTCCCCATTGTCTTCTCTGCTCCGTAGGCCTTGCAGACCGCAAAAATGACATTATGACATTGCAGCCCACCTGGACGGCCGACGGCGTTGGGTAGCGCAGCATGGAGTGGGCGCGTAAACACGTGCAGGGCCACCTCTTCCAGACGCGGTACTCGCACATGACGGGTACAAGCCAGTTGCAAGCGTCGGCGTAGGCCGAGAAGAACACCGTAAGAGCGATCTCGCTTACCCTCCCCTAACATCCCCTTGGATCAACGCCATGGGCATTATGGCTCTTGCCTACGGGTAACATGCTAGAGCCCTCGAGAGAAGGACAGACGATCTCGGCGCTGACGTTGCCCCCGTGCTGACCGAGTACGGCGGCCAGCACAGCTGACCACCCAAGTGCCGCTTGTTTCGCTCGCGGATACGCTGGACCCACCGCCTCGCCGTGACGTCTTTGAGCACCTTGACAGCATCGGGCCACGGCGATGGCATCCCGGATGCCGACAACAAAAGAAGTCAATGTCATCCGGCTGGATGTCCTGGGAGAGCTCCGGCTAGTCACGTTCGGCGCACATCGCATCCACTATCGTTCCCGTCGGCGTAGCCACGGCTCCGGTCAACACATCGCACCAATCCTTTGGACACCAGATCCCTTGCTAGACCATTGGATCGATGCCATTGCGGTGGGTCACCATCCCGATCATCCCCCACGTTCTCTACCGCATGGTGTGCCGGAGCATCCGCAACTCCTTCTGGAATGGAAATCGCGGTTTCTTGGGAAAGCGCCTATGAAAGCCATTGGGGAAGGACTACACAGCTCTTCGAGAACTAGATGCAGCTTCCCGAGCATAGTTCCAAAGCCCAGTTACTTCCTCGGATCAAAGTCCAAAAGAGTCTACGGTTTGAAAATTCCTCGCTTGCCCGTGAACGAAGACATAAAAATCCCAACAGGGTTACCATGGAAACACTCGCCCAAAAGCGTACGCGAGTTGCGCGGATCATCGAGAAACTTGCCTCTGTTTATCCGGACGCCCGGCTGGAACTGGAATTTTCCAACCCGCTCGAGCTTTTAATTGCCCTTATTTTGGCGGCTCAGGCTCGCGACACCCTGGTCAATTCTGTCACCCGAGAGCTATTTGCCCGCTACCGCACTGCCCAAGATTGGGCAAGCCAGCCTCAAGAAAAGCTCGAGCGAGAGCTATCCCAAATCAATTTCTACAGGAAAAAGGCCCAAGCCATCCGGGAAGTGTGCCAGGCACTGGTGGAACGCTTCCAGGGAGAAGTTCCGAACTCTCTCGAGGCACTTCTTACCTTGCCCGGTGTCGGCCGAAAGACCGCGAATATCCTGCTAGGAAACGCCTTCGGACAACCTACTATTGGGGTAGACACACATGTGGCAAGACTTTCCCAAAGGCTAGGTTTGACCCGGGAAACCGACCCCGACAAAATCGAGCAGGACCTTCTCCAACTGGTCCCCGAGGCTGATCGCGTTCGTTTCTGTCACCTCTTACAGTTCCACGGGCGACGGGTCTGTCTGGCAAAGAAACCGCGCTGCCCCGATTGCGTGATTGAAAGTTTGTGCCCGTATCCTCATAAGACCCGTCCCGGACCACGAGGAACGTAACGCTCTGCCGAGCTCTTGTAACCGTAAGGATTCATGGAAGCGTTTGGCTGCCCGGCATGGATTCGAACCATGATCAGAGGCTCCAAAGGCCCCTGTGCTACCATTGCACCACCGGGCAGTGGCCACCGGTAAAGAGACAATAACCCTACTACCTAGATAATTCTTCTACTACATCAAGTAGCCTTTGGAGAGAAGCGCAATGACGCTTTTTCCCGGCTGGCCTCCCTACTAACCCCGCCTTGGATGTGTTGACCTTTTGCTCCATCGAGGAAGGTCAAGGCAAAGAGCAGGCCGATATGCCGTTGCCGTTTCCATTGTTATCCCCCAAAAAAGCTGGGCATTCCCGGTGCCATTTTTTTTTCATGTCGGCGGAGCAACTTTTCCCCGAAGATCTTGTGGAGGCGGGCAGCGCCCGACCCGGAGAGGGAGGAAAATTGTGTCTTCTCTCCAGGCTTTGAATAGAATGTAGAGCCAAACGGCGCAGCGCACAGTGAAGCAACCGATTTTGTCTCCCCGATGGAAAAAGAGGCCTCTTTGGTCCCGCAACCTAACGTTGGGGGCAGCGATTTTGGTTTGTCTTTTTTCTTTGCCCGCACTTTGTCTAGCTCCGGCTACGCCGCGTTTCCTTGTTCTAGCTCTTGGATCGTATCGCCTCCGTGTGGAACTGGCAGTAACACCAGAAGAACGGTCGCACGGCCTCCAGGGGCGCTTTTCTTTGGATCCCGATACAGGGATGCTCTTTCTTTTTCCGCGAGAAGGACGGGTTAGTTTTTGGATGTACCGGACAGTTTTACCTCTCTCCCTTGCTTTTCTGGATGCCACGGGTAGCATCTTGGAAATTCGAACGATGAAACCTCTCGACATGCATCTAGTCTGGTCCAGCTCCTCTCGCGTCCGCATGGCCTTGGAAGTCTCGCAAGGATGGTTTCAAAGCCATGGGATTCACGAGGGGGACCACGTCGAACCTGTGGGCGAGACTTGGGAAGAATGCCTTGCGCGTATCGGAGGTTCACCGTGAACGTTTTTCTTGATTATCACATGCATCCCCAGGGCCACCGGTTGCAACCGTACACGCTAGCCAATCTCGCCCGCTGGTCCGAAGCCTGCCGCAAAAAGGGGATTCGAGATTTTGCGATTACGGACCACGACCGCTACCACCCAGGGGTTCGGTTTGATGTCGTGGAACAATGGCGCGAGGCCAACCCAGATCTTACCATCCGATGCGGGATCGAACTAGACAATGACCCCGAAACAGGTGCCGAAGGACGTGCCTGGGTCCAACGCAACTGGGGAAAATTGGATTTTGTGCTCGGCTCGGTCCATTTCCTAGAGGACTGGCCTTTTGATCATCCCGATCATCGGGAGGAATTCAAGCGAAGAGATATTCACAAGGTTTACGAAGCCTACTGCAGAGAACTTTTGAATCTCATTCGTTCCTATCCGATCGATTGTCTAGCGCACCTGGATCTTATCAAGATCTTCGGATACCGGCCCGAGGGTGACATTCTCCACTATTTCGATCCTGTTCTCCAAGCCATTCGGGATTCCGGGTTAGCCCTGGAAATTAGCACGGCTGGCTGGCGAAAACCCGTCGGAGAAGTGTATCCGTCGGAACGAATCCTGGAGCGAGCTCGGGAGCTGGGTATCCCTTTTACGATTGCCTCAGACGCGCACTCCGAACACCAGGTAGGAGAAAACTACGACCGGCTGGCAGACCTGCTCACCCGGCTCAATATTCGAACTGTCGTCGCCTTTGACCGTCACCGTCCCATTCCCATCTGTCTGGATTAGAGTGCTTCAACCGCTCATCCTTTTTCCCCTGGAATCCGTTCCGTGGCTCGTAGCTAGCTATCTTTCGCCCATCGTTCAAGACAGGTTCCCTCACCGGTTAGTTCCTCCTGGATCAATGAAAGACCCGCAAGAAGAGCCTTCAAACCGTTTCGGCGCAGAGAGGCATGCCTGCGGGCTATTCCCGTTAGCCAGGGATCCCCGATGCGGTATTCACATAGATGGCCCGCTACGCGGGAACGCCATAGAAACAGTCGCCCCGCCAACGTGAAAACTTTTTTCCCTCTGGGCTGCCCCGCTGTAATCAGGGCCCGCTTTAAAAAAAGAGCCGCCCTTGGCTCCTAGAAGAAAAAGATCGTAACGGAAACCCACTCAAGGACAATGGGCCAAGGCCCCCATCCACCCAAAATCAATCCCTCGTTTCTCCGAGCCGTCCAGTAGCCTCTTAGCCGGCTTTGGGAGACCTTCCGGCATACCACAAGGGAAATCCCTAGCACTTCTCCGGGTCTTGGTAAAGCCCAAGAGAACCGGAGAGCTTCCCAAATACCGTTCGTAACACCCTAGACAATCATTCCCTTACCAGGAAGAGCGTCCGGGACACCGGCCGAACAGCGCTGCCGACGAAGTGCGCGCCGCCATTCCTCTGGCAAAGCCCCGATTGCGCCCAGGCCCGCGTTTTCGCTGACAGAGGCGCGCAGTCGATTGCCTTCCGACCGCGCATGCGCCGCTCTGAGTCTCCCCCAACCCCCCGCCGTAGAAACGACCATATATGCTCCATATATGCTTCGTCTGATCGCTTGCAGATAGGGGGCGACGGTGACACAAGCGCCATTCCGAGTAGGCACGATTGCCTCTCACACGAATCGGGATTTGGAAAGACCTAGTCCCCTCTGGTGACGGCACAAGGCCCCGCCCTAGCTAGAACTTGTGCCATGACGACGCGCGTGTTCCACCGCTCCGATCACGGACGTGTAGGCGGGGCCCGACTTCGATCATCTCGACTCCGGAGCGAAAAAAGCCGCCATGAGCAACCGCGATCGTCTTAGAGGAAACGAACAAAAAGAGCAAAGCGAGCCCAAACGGGATCCACTGACTCCGGCTCGAGCCTTCTTCTTACGAAAATCCAATCGTCCGATCGCAAGAGTCCTGTGCGATTCGGCCCAAGACCTCGGCCACCCTTCGCACGCACGAGGAAAAAACCGCTTGGACCCTTTTGGGTGCTTTTTCCCATAAAAATTCAGTCGGGTCCGGCGCATTCTTCCTAAATGCCCAAAGGGGTCCGTTGCGGCCAAGCCGAGATGATCCTCGTTCGGGTCGATGCCGACCGCTCCGGCAAGGCGGCGTGTCACCAGGCAAAAGGGGGCCGTGTTTCGACGCTCGCCAATACCCGCTACCGCTTCCGGTCCCGCACCAAGCGGTACCTTACCTCGGATTCCTCCTGCTTCCGGACGAGTTTTCCCCTCTTGGTTGGACCGGTCATGATCCAGCTCGCGGAGAGGCCCTGTAGGATCGCCTCTTGGCCGTAGACGAAGCACACGCCCTCAAGAACCAGCTCTCGGGTCGGGCTCCTCAATCCGTCCGGCAGCCGCAACCGCAAGTCCGATAGCCTCCCGTCCGGGGTGACCACGCATGGACAGGACTGGTTGCCTGCGGTCTACTCCTTCGACCCGAACACATAGGACCGGCTTTTCCGCTCCACTTGCCAATCCCTCTTCCAGTCCGCGTGGTTAGCGCATCGGTTTTCTTCCAAGGAAAACTCTTTACGGGAAGAGGCGGCGTCAACCGAAAGAGAGACGCACCCGTCCGGAGTCCTTATCGGCCAGAAGCGCGTCAAGCCTGGTCCGCAGGATGGTCAGCCGCCGCCTTTTTTGATGCAAAACGTTTGATCCTGGCACCTTTTCCTCGAGCTCGCGGATCACCTTTTCCGCTCTCCGGATCTCTCCTTAGTTTCCTCAATGAGCTTGGACCGCCTTTCCCCCATCGAAGCGCTCTTTCCTTCGAGCTTGGGACCTGGATCACATGGAACTGTTGGGTGGTGAAGCCAAACCGCGGTAGGAAGGATCGATTGCCCTCGTTTGAGCCAAACGCCAACCTGCATCGGGGCCAAGACCCTCCGCTGCGCGCGCCCGTAGAGCGGCGCATAGGTGTTACGCAATGACCCCTGCTCGGGCGTCACCCCCAAACCGCGTCTGGCAAGGGAAAACAGAGAGCTTATTCATCCGATCGCTTCGAGCGCCTTCTTGGGCACGCTTTTGCGCGGATTTTTTTTGTAAAGCCTGGCACACAAAGAATCGACCTCCTCATGCGGGTCGCCCACAATATGGTCGGTCATCCCATTCGGATCCACTACCAGGATGGCTCAACTCTGCGCGCCCCATGCCGCTTCCCGGTACTCGAAGCCGAAGCGCATCAGCCGGCGGGGATGCTCGACCACGATGACGCCGGCCTTCGGATCACAGAGCTGCCCAATTGAGCCCTCTGCGATCGCCGTTCACCCCGGAGCCGCCCTCCTTGAGGAGCCTTGACGATCCGCAGCCGTTTGCTTGAGAGTAAACTCGGAAAACCCAATCCAACTCCCTGCCTCAATCCGCTTTTTTCATCGGCGCTTGCACACCCACGCGTGGGGGGTACGCCATCGGGTGCTACCCCTCCACATGCACCGTTACCATCCCGGTCGGCAGCCGCTCTGCGAGAAGAGGCAAAGAGTGCTCCTGTCACATCCGCCAAGCCCTCTTGTAGCTGGCGTCCTGCCGCTTGCCCCACCCACGCAACTTCCTTTGGACATCCGGCCATGAACAGCCTTATGTGTCGCTCTATTCTTTCGCTATTGGCAACCCGTTTCGCCCCAAAAAAAATGAGAATGGAAAAATCTGCGCCCTCTCCTCTACCGGTCAAAACTATGGGTCAGAACGAGCAAGGGCTCGCAAAAGAGTCATGAGGACAGGTTGCAGTCGAAAGGTATTTCCACACGCTAGGCAACACGCTCATAGTTTTCACACACCGCCGGCCAGCGCACCACGTTCCAGAACGCTTTAAGGTAGTCTCCCCGCCGATTTTGATACTTAAGGTAGTAAGCATGTTCCCAGACATCACAGCCCAAAATGGGCACCAGACCGTCCATCAGAGGACTATCCTGGTTCGGAGTAGAGATAATTTGCAGCTTTCCGGCCCGATCTACCACCAGCCACACCCAGCCGCTCCCGAACCGAGCCAGCCCCGCAGCTCGGAACTTTTCCTTAAAAGCTTCTAATCCCCCAAAAGCCGCTTCGATCTCGCGCGCCAGTTTCCCTTCCGGCTTCCCGCTTTCCCTAGGAGGCGCCAAAATTTGCCAGAAGAAGCTGTGATTAACGTGTCCCCCGCCGTTATTCCTCACTGCCGTCCGAATTTCCTCGGGCACTGAGGAAAGATTTCGAATCAGTTCCTCTGCAGATTGGGCCTCAAGCTGAGGACGACCCTCGATCGCCTTATTGAGATTATCCACATAGGCTTTATGATGCCGAGTATGGTGGATTTCCATCGTTTGTGCATCAATGTAGGGTTCCAGGGCATCATAAGGATAGGGTAACTCGGGCAACGTGTGAGCCATCGTTTCTTCCTCCTTTTTTTTGATTGGGATCAGCTTCTTCCACCTCTCTGGACGAAGCCCAAGCTTTGCAGGCAACAGGCGCTAACATTCACTGCGACAAAGCTTTTGTTGTTTCCTTGGTAACAAAAGCCTCTTCCCATGGCAAGTATCTTCGGGAGAGCTTTTTCTACCATCCGACTTGTTTTTCTTTTGCAGCCCCGGTGCGCTTCGTGACAAGGAGCCTGCGCTTGCCTTTTCCCAGACGATTGACAAAGCAAACCGGTCCCTTGCACACTATCTCCAATGGGAAGTAGCGCTCGCAGCTGAATCTACTCATGGCAAAAGGGACCCAAGGCGTTCACTATCGGGAAGCACTCGCCATTGCTTTACTGGGCTTATCCCTGTTGATTGCCCTTAGCCTTCTTTCCCTCGACCCAAAAGATAGTGCCTTTAACGTATCGCAACCCAACCTCCACACTCACAATGTTGCAGGCCCACTCGGGGCAAGGATCGCCCATGTTTTAGCCGAGGTCTTCGGCCTGGCAGCCTTCGGAATTCCCGTTTTTCTCGGGAGCGCAGCGGTCGCATGGGCCGTTGGGCACAATGTCTTTCGATGGGAAAAACTGGGGTGGTTCCTCCTGGCTCTTGTGTCGGGCAGTTGCCTTCTGGATGTTTTTCGTGAAATGGGCGAGAGCTGGGCCCGCTGGGCCAACGTTTCAAGCCCAGGAGGCTTCGTTGGAGAAAATGTCCATCAAGAGCTTCTGTTACCGGTTTTGGGACCTCTGGGAGGGGAGCTTGTGTCGATTTTTACCCTTTTTGTTTCCCTCCTTCTTCTTTATGAGCTTCACCCGATTCGTTGGGCGTTGTCCGCGGTTGCTTGGGTGCGGAACCAATGGGAAACGTGGGAAGAAAAACGGCTTACCCAGGCGGGCCTTGCGGGGAAACTGGTTCTGGCCGAGCGACGCTTGCTCAAGGAGAAACGCCAACTGGAAAAGAGACTTGCGAAAGAGAAGGTTTCCCGCAAGGAGGAGAATGGTTCTCCAGAGCGCCTTCTTGATCTGCCCATTGTGGACGCCGCCCAGCTAGCACGTCCTCGTAGAGAACTCGGAGAGCCAAGAGAGAAAGGCAAACCGGCTCCTGCCGACCGGACGTCTTTGTCCTGCGGAGGTCCTCCCCAAAAAGAAAGCCTCCCTCGTTCCTTTGTCTATCCAGACCTGGAATTATTGACAAGGGCTCCCCTGGGCGGATCGCCCGTTTTACCGGAAACGGAGCTTCGGGAAAAAGCCCAGATTCTCCTCCGCACCCTTGCCACCTTCGGAATTGAAGCCACTCCGGGAACTGTGACCCGAGGCCCGACCATTACGCGATTTGAAATTTACCCTGCGGCCGGGGTGCGCGTGGACCGAATTCGTAGTTTGGAACGCGACCTGGCCCGGGCTCTCAAAGCTGAGCGGATCCATATCTTAGCTCCCATTCCCGGTAAGGATAGTGTGGGGATTGAGGTACCCAACGACCAAAAGATCCCAGTGGTACTGCGTGACCTATTGGAAGATGCTGCCTGGACAAGCACGCAAGCGCGGATTCCCATCCCCTTAGGGAAAGATGTCTATGGGAAAACGCTCGTGGCCGATCTTGCGGACATGCCCCATCTTTTGATTGCCGGTGCAACGGGATCCGGCAAGTCGGTCTTTCTTAACGCTCTTTTGGTGAGTCTCCTTTACCGTTTTAATCCCAGGGAGCTGCGACTTGTGCTCGTGGATCCCAAGCAAGTTGAGCTTTTGCTTTTTGAGGGTCTCCCTCATTTGGTGGTTCCTGTGGTAGTGGAACCCAAACGGGTGCTCGTCGCGCTGCGGTGGTTGACCGAAGAAATGGATCGGCGCTATCGGCTGCTGGCCCAAAGTGGTCTGCGGAATATCGTCTCCTATAACCAACGACAAAAATCTGGGGAGCCCATAAAGTCGTCCTCGGCGAGCACGTTTTGCAAGGAGGGTGAGAGCACCAAATCTGCCGAACGAGAAAAGAGCGAGCCTTCCAGCGGGGAGGAATGGCCCTCGGAACTTCCTTACATTGTTCTTGTGATCGATGAATTGGCCGACCTCATGCAGGCCACACCGGCGGAGGTAGAAACGGCCATTGCTCGCCTGTGCGCCAAGGCAAGGGCTGCGGGTATCCACCTTGTGTTGGCAACACAGACACCTCGAAGAGAGGTGGTGACGGGAGTGATCAAAGCCAACATTCCGTGCCGCATCGCTTTCCAGGTGGCCAGCGGGGTGGATTCTCGCGTGATCTTGGATGAGGGTGGGGCAGAGAACCTTTTGGGCCGGGGAGACTTTCTCTATCTCCCTCCCGGATCTAGCAGGTGGGTTCGAGGTCAAGGAGCATACGTCTCCGAAGAAGAAGTACGGCGAGTGGTCGACCATTGGGTCAAGCAGGGAGGAGCTGGGTTTGAGCCGACTATTCATCAGGCCCTCTGCCGGGCAGAAACGGAAGATGCGCTAGAAGCGGAAGACCAAGAGCTCATTAACAAGTGCCTGGAAGTTATCTGGCAGGAACGCAAAGCGTCCACCTCCCTTTTGCAACGGCGACTTCGACTGGGGTACAACCGGGCCGCCTGGGTGATCGACTGGCTGGAACGAAAGGGAATTGTGGGACCGGAGAACGGGGCTCGACCACGAGAAGTACTCCTGGACCTAGATGGGCCTCCGCCAAAAATCTGAGGTTGGGACTACCGTTAAGATGATGTATGATGGTGGTAAGGAAAAGCCATGGAGGAGATGGAAAGCACAAAGACGATAGGGTCCATCTTACGAGAAGCTCGAGAAAAGCGCGGATGGAGTCTCGAGGCGGCAGCCAAGGCGAGCAAGATCCGAAAGGAGCAGCTGGTGTATTTAGAGGAAGGAAAGTTTGGATCCTTCCCGAGTTATGCGTACGTAAAAGGTTTTGTGCGGACCTACGCACGAACGCTGGGCCTCGACGAAAAAGACCTTTTGCCCCAGTTAGAAAAAGAGTTACAAGAATGGGAAGAAACGTTC
This sequence comes from Candidatus Methylacidithermus pantelleriae, assembly GCF_905250085.1. GTDB lineage: Bacteria > Verrucomicrobiota > Verrucomicrobiia > Methylacidiphilales > Methylacidiphilaceae > Methylacidithermus > Methylacidithermus pantelleriae. Next base: position 49,525 of record NZ_CAJNOB010000045.1, on the reverse strand, counting down.
TCTCTAGCGCCTCATCCTGTTCGCTTCCTGGAATCAGCCAAACCGATCGTGGAGTACCGGGATGTGAGACCTCGCACGTTTAGTCTAGGGCTTGTCAGTTCCCTTTTTCTTTTGGTTTGTTCCATTGTCGGCTACAAAATTTATCAAGTGACCTACCACTCCCCTACAGGGGTGCTCCCTGCAGTTAAAGAGTCTTCGCCAGCTTCTGCGCCAGTCCTACAGGAAGAGGTCCGCCGAGCGATTCCGGTTCTTCCCGGTGAAGAGGAGGCAGTTCCTGCGCTACCGGCCCAACCAGCGGGATCGCCATCCCAGACAGCTCTGGCGCCAGAAGTCCGAAGAGCCGAGCCAGTCCACCCGGAAGACCATCGACCCGAGGTTAACACTTCCTACGAGCTTGCCATCCGGGCCAAAGGAAGCTGTTGGGTTCAGGTGAGCGTGGTTGAAAATGGTGCGACCCATCAAGTTTTTGCGGGAAAACTTGCGGCGGGGGAACGTCGCACGTTTTCCGGCCAAAAATTTCGCTTGCGGGTAGCCAATCCGGCCTCTTTAGAGATTAGTATCAATGGTCAAACCGTCCCGTTGGTAGCCACCAACCGCAACCCGGAGGAGATTACTCTGCCAACTCCTTAGAACAGGGCTAGAGGCCGAAAGGAGTTGGTGAGGCGAGTACCGGGAGCCTAGATTTGCGGCCTCCGAAGGATCCAGTCTATTGGATGCTCCTGCGGCAGCGGAAGGCGGCTTGCCCAAGAAGCAAAGGGGAAGGACAATAAAAGCATGACCCCGAGGCTTTGTGGTGTTTCTTTTTCCCTCCTCTCCCTGGGGTGTGCCAAGAATCTTGTGGACTCCGAAGTGATGATGGGGACCCTTCTTGACCAGGGAGCCTGCCTGGTCGAGGACCCTAAATCCGCGGACGTTCTTATCATTAACACGTGCTGCTTTGTGGACGAAGCCAAGGAAGAAAGCATTGAAACGATCCTTCAAGCTCACCAGGCCCGATCGACCCAGGGTGGAAATCCTCAAAAGATCGTTGTTGCCGGCTGTCTCTCCCAGCGCTTTCCGCAAGAACTCCCCGCCCTTTTGCCGGAAATCGACGCCTTTATTGGACTAGACGAGGTGCCCCGCATCGCAGACCGCGTTGCTGAGCTTCTCGAGAGAGAAAAATCCCCTAGCACCCCCCCGATGAACTGGGTGAGTCCCCGTTCCCGGTATGTTCCCGATTTTGACGCTCCTCGTTTCCGCCTAACTCCCAAACACTACGCGTACGTCAAGATTGCCGAGGGCTGTAACCATCCCTGCACTTTCTGCATCCTGCCCCAAGTACGTGGCCGCTATCGCAGCCGAACGATCGCTTCGATCGTTACCGAAGCCCGGAACCTGGTGGCCCAAGGGGTTCGGGAACTCAATTTGATCTCCCAGGACACAACCTATTTTGGGCAAGATCGGCGGCAGGAAGGATTTTCTGAAAGCTTGGCGGACCTCCTTGAGGCCCTGAGTCAAATACCCGGAGATTTCTGGGTGCGACTTCTCTACACTCATCCAGCACACTGGAGCGACAGGCTCATTGACACTCTGGCCCGATGCCCCAAAATCGCTCGATACGCCGACATCCCTTTCCAACACATTTCCGATCCCGTTCTCCAAAGAATGCAGCGGGGAACTTCGGAGTCCTATCTACGGGAACTTCTCCAAAAAATCCGGACGGCGCTTCCCGGGATAGTGCTCCGGACGACTTTCATCGTGGGGTTTCCTGGGGAAACAGAGGAGGATTTCGAAAAGCTTCTCGAGTTTATTCGCGAGGCCCGGTTTGAACGGCTAGGAGTCTTTCGTTATTCTGCCGAAGAGGGTACTCGCGCTGCCAAACTCCCTGACCAGATCCCCGAGCCCGTCAAACGCAAGCGTCGCTCCAAGCTCCTAGCCGCCCAGCAGGAAACGTATCGGCAGATCCAAACCCGAATGCTCGGAGCGACTCTCCGGGTTCTAGTCGAGGATGGCCGGTGGGCCCGTTCCGAGGGAGACGCTCCGGAAGTGGACACGCGAATCTGTTTAACGAGGAAAGCCCCACCCGGGGAGTTTGTCTGGGCTCGTCTTGTGGGAATCCGCGGATACGATTTTTGGGGAGAGCCCCTTTAAGGGAAGATCGCGGTATCCGGCACAAACAAGATCGCCCAAAAAAGGAGGTTCTCCCTTCCGGGAGATTGTACGTCACACGGGGTCAAAAAAGAACCAGGGGATTTTCTGCCTTGGCCGCGCGCCCGGAGAAAAGAGAACCCACAGAGCCTTCGGGTCTTTTCCTCTCCTTTCTCCAGTCTTTCTCGTTCCCTGCAACTCCCCTCGCACGCTTAGGGAGGCTTCTCTACGAAACGATGACGAGCTCCACATTTTCAGGCAGTCTTCGGGCAACTTCCCGAACGAAGTTGCCTCGTAAAAATTCAATGACAAAAGCCTCGCGCGGGAATCCTAGAATAACGCGGCTCGCACCCAGCTGCGCTGCAGCCTGCACAATCGCCTCGGGCACGGATTCGCTCACCACATAACAAGGTGTCACCCATCCTTTAGGGAGCCGTGACAATGCATAGCCGAAGATCCTTTTTGCATCAGGGTCCTCCTGCCAAACTCGTCTTCGATCCCTCTCGGTTACCACCTTTTGCAAACGAACAAAAAGAACGTATAGGGGCCGTTTGGTTGCCTGAGCCTCCTTAATCGCAAAATCAAGCGTTTTACCCGTGTCTCGCACAGCGCACAAAATGGGAGGACCCGAAAAATCTCCACCGGACTCTTCAGGAGAAAAAGCTGGGACAAATGCCTCCTTTGCGGGTTTTTCCTCCAGGGCTCTTCGATCCCTCCATTCCTGAGCTAATCCCCGCAGCGCAAGCCCAATGGCCAAGAGAGTGACGGCAAAAACCCGCGCGTGAGGCTTATCCACCAAGACAGTTAGTTCGATCACCCCCATGACCAGGAAGGTGAAAAGCATAAGACCTCGTTCCCACCGTTTGAGCTCTGCCTTTACATCCGTTGCGGTTGCCCCCAGGTTCGTAGCGATCGCACCAACCACCCCTACCGCATAGAGGTCGGCCAGTGCTGCCATATCCCTTACCGTTGCCACGAGGATGGCCGGCACCAGAGTAGCAATAACCAGTGGGATGACAGGCACCCCGAAACGGTTGAGTTTCTGCATGAAACGGGGCATTTCTCCGTCATGGGACATCACGTACTGGATCGAAACTAAGCCTACGACGGCAGTGTTGACCGCTGAAAGGAGTAAGACCCCATAGGTAAGGCTCACAAACCAGCCAAACATCTGTCCTATCTGGGGGCCGAGGATGTTTCCCACAAAAATTTCCCCCATATATCGGAGCATGTAATCCCGAACCCCGGGGTGTCCTGGAGCATCTACGTTGCCTCCCACAAAGCGAAGATTCTCCAAAGCGTGGGCAGCCAAGCCTAAGAAGGCCGTAAAAAAACATACCTCAGTCATAACGGCTAGAATGGCTGGGGTGGCCGTCCGCGACACACAAGGGCGCGCGCCTGGGGAAGGGTCGTCTAGCGGCATGACTTGCGTAGCGTTGGCAACGGCTTCTACCCCGGAGAGAGCCAGGATCGTGCTAACAAATGCTTTCCACGTATCCAAAGGACCTCCCGGCGGAGGCCGTAGATGAGCGATCGCAGCCGGAATGTGGGGGATACTCACTAAACCCAGGATCACCACGGCACAAACCACAGGAAGGGAGACAAAAAAGGCAAGACCCCCACTGTGTTTCGGTCCGAAATAGTTGAGGATCCCAACAAACAGAATCGCAATCGCAGCCCACCCTTCCGGATGAGACACTCCCAGATAGTCAAAGGCGGAGAGAGCGCTTAAGGCAGCCGTAACGAGGTAATCCGCGATTAAAAGAAAGGCACCCACAAAAGCGATGACCCGGGAGCGATGACGGACGCTGGCGTACACCCCTCCCCCATCGGGATAAAGCCGGCAAATGGCGATGTAATTAATCCCTACCAGCGCAGTGAGGAGGCTCATCGGCAAAAGAAGCCAGAAGGCTCCGTAGCCAGCCGCCGCAAGCGCAAGTCCAATCACATAGGCTTTGCTTGTCCCCCAATCCCCGTAGAGAAGAGCAGCGGCTCGCTTAGCGTCCACGTTGCGCGGGCGCCGGGTCTCCAAAGCCACGGGAACGGTGGATGGACCCACGGCCACACCACCGGTTGACGCCTTCATGCGAGAAGATGCAAGTCAAAAGCGAGACTCACGAATGGAAAATGACTTTTCGAAACGAACGGTCAATGGAAGCCAGAGAAGCATAACTTATGCCACCTGACTAGCGAAAGCGGCCGTACGAACCAATGGTAGTTTTTTCCTCCTTGTCGCTTTATCCTCAAAAAAGTTCTCGCGTTTCTTTATGACAAGCTTTTGGGGTAAAGATCAAGCCCCTGGTCTGCTCCTTTCGATCTCGGCCCCTCTCGTCGGCTTCGCCTTTCTTATGGCCGAAGTCTTTGGTTTCCCCTCCTGGGACATCCCTTGGCTCCGCCGTATGGGATACTCCTCTTCCACCCCGATCCCCGAGACGCCTTGGAAATAACCGGGCCCCCGGATAGTAAGCCCGAAGGCCATCCTGTCTGACCCCGAAAAGAAGGCTTTCCCCTAAAGACCGTTACATCTGGCCATTGGATTGCCACAATCGTGCTTGGCTTGCGTCCATAGCCCTGACCCCTGTGTCTTAGCTTGGGTCCTTTTGGTACGGGGGATTTCAGTAACGGTAATGCTCCGGTTTGTAGGGTCCTTCCACCGGAACCCCAAGGTATTCTGCCTGCTCAGGTCGAAGCTGAGTCAGGCGAACCCCCAATCGATCCAGGTGGAGACGGGCAACTTTCTCATCCAAAATCTTTGGAAGCACGTAGATTTTGCCTCTCTGGTACTTACCTGTCGACCGCTGGCTCCAAAGCTCGATTTGGGCTAGGACCTGGTTGGTAAAACTTGCGCTCATGACAAAGCTCGGATGGCCCGTCGCACATCCCAGATTGACAAGCCTTCCCTCCGCCAGCACGTACAACTTTTTCCCGTTTGGCCATGTGAACTCGTCCACCTGGGGTTTGATCGTAATCCTCTGTAAGGAGCGATCCTCATAAAGGGAACGCACTTCGATTTCACTATCAAAGTGGCCAATGTTACAAACGATCGCTCCGGACTTCATCCGGTCCAGGTGTTCGCGACGAATCACCCCAATGCAACCGGTGGCGGTCACAAAGATGTCCCCTTTTTCGACAACCTCCTCTAAGGTCAAAACGTCGAATCCAGCCATTGCTGCTTGAAGAGCACAGATGGGATCAATTTCCGTGACCACCACCCGAGCTCCCATCCCGCGGGCTGCCTGGGCACACCCTTTACCCACGTCCCCGAACCCGCAGACCACCACGAGTTTCCCCGCTACCATCACGTCGGTAGCCCGCTTAAGTCCATCGAGAAAGCTCTCCCGACACCCATAGAGGTTATCAAATTTACTTTTGGTACAGGAGTCGTTGACATTAAAAGCAACTATTCCTAGTTTTCCCTGGCGAGCCCGTTGCATCAATCGCCGGACCCCTGTCGTGGTTTCTTCGGACACGCCCACAATGTGAGAAAGAAGTTCCGGATGCCGCTCGTGTACCAATTCGGTGAGATCCCCCCCGTCGTCTAATAAAAGATTGGGCCCACCCCCATCCGGCCACTTTAGGGTTTGTTCGATACACCAGACATATTCCTCCTCCGTCTCCCCTTTCCACGCAAAGACCGGAATCCCGCAAGCCGCTATGGCCGCTGCAGCATGATCCTGCGTGGAAAAGATGTTGCAGGAGGCCCACCGCACCTCTGCCCCCAAGGTAACCAAAGTTTCGATGAGCACAGCGGTCTCCACCGTCATATGAAGGCAACCCGCGATACGGGCTCCAAGAAGCGGCCGGCTGCTTCCGTACTCCTTGCGGAGCGTCATAAGACCGGGCATCTCCCCCTCGGCGACTCTAATCTCCTTCCGGCCCCAATCCGCTAGTTTCAGGTCTTTGACGCGATAGTCCTCTCCCATGGCAAGCTCCCTTTCGTTTTGATGGTATGTTCGTTCCGTTTGGATTCCGACCCTCTCACAACCACTCTGCAGGATCCCAAACTTTAGTGGATGCTAGGCTTTTTCTTTTATCCCAGCGCCCGGATAAGGTTTTCCACCTGATCCGTCCGCTCCCAGGTGATGCTCTCAAGATCCTCTGTGCGGCCAAAGTGCCCGTAGAAGGTGGTCTTGTGATAGATGGGACGTAAGAGTCGTAACTGGGAAATGATCGCCGCGGGTCGAAGATCAAACACTTCCCGGACAGCTTGTTCCAGTTTCTCGTCTGGCACCACTCCCGTTCCAAAGGTGTCTACAGCAATCGAAACCGGCTCTGCCTTACCAATCACATACGCAAACTGGACTTCTACCCGCTCCGCCAACCCCGCCGCCACAATGTTCTTGGCAACATACCGGCCCATGTAGGCTCCGCTCCGATCCACCTTCGAAGGATCCTTCCCGCTGAACGCCCCCCCACCATGACGCGCCATTCCCCCATAGCTATCCACGATCACTTTCCGTCCAGTCAGTCCCGCATCCGCCTCCGGGCCTCCAAGGACAAAGCGGCCGGTCGGATTGACGAAATACCGGGTCTTTTTATCGAGAAACTCCGGCGGCAGGCTCTTTCTCACTACCTCCTCAAGGATAAACTCTTCAACCTCCTTTTGGCTTACCTCGGGCGCGTGCTGGGCAGAAACCACAACCGCATCGACGCGCAGCGGCTTTCGCCCTTCGTACTCCACAGAAACCTGGGTCTTGCCATCCGGACGCAACCAGCCAACCTTGCCCGTTTTTCGGACTTCGGCCAGCCGTCTTCCCAAACGGTGGGCAAATGTGATCGGGGCGGGCATCAGTTCCTGGGTCTCGCGGCAAGCAAAACCAAACATGAGTCCCTGGTCGCCAGCCCCTTGGTCCTTCTGGCTCCCATCTTCCGCCGAGGGATCCACTCCTCGGGCAATGTCCGGACTTTGCCGACTGACCGCATTGAGCACATAGAGCCGGTCAGCATGAAAGAGACAATCCGAATAGGTATATCCGATCTTCCGCACCGTTTCTCGAACCATGCGAACGAGGTCGACGTCGGCCCGTGTCGAAATCTCTCCACCGACCACCACAAGATTCCCTTTCGCGAAGGCCTCGCACGCAACCCGGCTCCCAGGATCTTGAGCGAGACAAGCATCTAAAATAGCGTCGGAAATCCCATCGCAAACCTTGTCCGGATGGCCTTCAGTAACCGATTCGGAGGCGAAAATAAACCTTTTAGCCATACGTTTTTACTCTATGCCAAAGGGAGAAGCCTTGGCAATGGAAAAGAATTAAGCTATCCAAATACATTGATGGAAAGCCCCTCTTCGGCTAATCAAGAATCAGACCGAATCCGCCTGTGGAGTTCCCTTTCGGATTTCCGCCGGCTCCGAATCCTCTCTCTTCTCCGGCATCAAGAATTATCGGTCGCCGAATTGGAACAGAGCTTAAGACTCAGCCAGCCTGCGATTTCCCATCACCTTTCTGTCTTAAAAAACCTCGGTTTGGTCGTCGGGAGAAAAGAGGGGCAAAGAACCTTTTACCGCTTGGAGCGCACGTTGCCGCCGTCGACTCTTCGCATTGTCGAAGCCGCTTGGAGCCTTTTGGAAGGGACACCCCAGCTGGCCCAGGATCAGAAGTCACTATCTCTGGTCCTTGCCAAAAGACGGCTTCAAGCCCAAAAACACTTTAACAAAGTGGCAGGACGACTTTCGGAAGCCGGCTGCCCTGGACGGGGTTGGGCTGCGGTCGGACCTCTTTTGGCCCAGCTTGTACCCGAAGCCGTCGTGGCCGATCTAGGAGCCGGGGAAGGATGGCTTGCCCAACTTCTTGCACAAAGAGCCCGGAAAGTCATTGCGGTTGACTTGTCCCCGAAAATGGTCGCATTTGCCCGGCGAGAACTGCAACGCAAGGGGATCCAGAATGTGGAATATCGATTGGGCGATCTTACCGATCCGCCCATCGAACCGGAGACTGTCGACATTGCCATCCTGAGTCAATCACTCCACCACGCCCCGGACCCTCCCAAGGCGATCCTGGCAGCGACGCAAATTCTCCGACCGGGAGGACGGCTCCTTGTCCTCGACTTACGGCGTCATCATTTCGAAGCCGCGCGCACACTCTACGGCGATTTATGGCTCGGATTTCATGAGATGGATCTCGTTGCCTGGTTCGATAGCGCAGGATTACAAAATGTAGGAGTCCAATTACTGGAGCCGGAAGATCGACCCCCTCGTTTCCAACCGCTCTTGGTTTTTGGCTTCAAACCCCAATCCTGTTCCCCTGGTCAGGCCTAGCGTAAGGAGAAAAAAGAAAAAGGGGCTCCACTCTTGTTATCGTCGCACATTGAACTGTGTGAACAGTCGTGATCTTGGGCAGGCAGCCTCCCTGCCGCGCTTAGCCCGTGGGTGCTAGAACTTCGATGTCATCTCGGAGTGTCAGCTCCTTCATTACCTTGGGTAGAAAGGGAAAGTTCTGCACCTGTCGCAATTGACCCCTGAGCCGAACGGACCCAAAGCTCGCTTACTCCATCCCATCCACCCGCCGGCGCAACGTATCTTGCCTTGGGGATCCATCCCTTGTAACACAGCTACCTCCTCTTCTTAGAAACCTTCCATCCCACAGGACCAACATCTTTTCGAATCTCCCGCTTTCAAAAAGATATCCATCACTCGCCATCCCAGCGGACACCAATCTCGCTCATCCTAAAGATGAACAAACCGCCGATCCAGCGCCTTTCTCCCCCCTTTTCCTTCAATGGCGTCCCGGATCCAACAGGTCGCTCCCGCCCTTGCCTCCTCTTTCAAAAAGACGATCAGCCATGCCCTCCTATCAACCCAACGCAACTTGATTCTTTTTGGCTCATGCGGAATGGCGGCATACCTCCTTTGCTCTTTCCGTTGGTGTTACGCCGATTTTTTGACCACGAACCACTAAACGTCCCAGAACTTCTTACCCGACTTGGGAGTACAGCCGAGAGAAAGCGGCTAGCGACTAATATCTAGCTGGGTCAGCACCCGGAATCCGTTCCGAATCAAAACCTGCGAAGCCAACTCATCGTCTTCTAAATGCATAGCAAGAACCGCCTTGCCATACGGCCGAACCAGGAGCGGATAGGTAAAAGAAATATTGATTTCGGCTTGAAGAAGGACTGCCAAAACGATCGGAAGATCCTCAGCCCCATGGGGAAGTTCTACCCCTACCATGACCGCTTCCGTAAAAGGGATGTGATGCTTTTGAAGGAGTTCCCGAGCCGCCCACGGATCGTCCACCATGAAGCGTACCGTTGCGGAATCGGCTGTGTCCAGGATCGTCAGAGCGACAATATGAACGTTTTTATCAGCAAACAAGCGAACCAATTCTAAGAGCCGGCCCGCCTTATTCTCCATGAAAACAGAGAACTGGCGAAGCTTTTGCTCTTCCGCGCGTTGGATCGTCGATCGAGACACTCTATCTAGTACAGAGAGCCCGACAGAGCTTTCCTGTCAAACTTTCCCGCAGGTTAATCCAGCCGACGATAAGTTCGCTTTTACGTTCCGCAAGGCTAAGGCTGCCTTGGGTAGGACGTAAAGAACCCGCGACTGAAATCGCGCCCTTTCTTGTAAAGCCCACAGATGGCTGACCTTCCCCACGCTCCCAACGTCAGGTGTGTTTCCTGGCGCCCTTGGCGAAGCCGCGGCCTCGTCAGTCGGCGCGAGGTTTCCGGTTTTCCCCCAAGTCGCTATGCGCCCCGGAGACCACAGCCAGCAAACTCCAAACCATGTCACAAGGGTTTCCCTAGAGCTCTCCAACACAAATCGCTCTGGCTAGTGGAGGGTGGATCGACGTAGTCGACCGCGATGCGCACCGCGCTTTCCTTGTACTCGACGAAGAACGGCAGCTGCCGCCACGCCCAGCGATGCCTACAAGCACGCAGGCGTTTGCCGGCTTTGATCCGGTCGCGGATGAGCGTGAGGTCTCCCATCCCGGTCCTGGCGATCCGCGCCTTGGTGGCGCCCTCGGCGATAGCTCGACTCGGTTTCGCGGCTCGTGTGCCGAACGCGCCGGATCCTTTTGCCTTTTGCCGGAGACCTGCCGGAGCTTCCGTCTAGCGCGCTGGCTGCCGTTGGACAGAAGACGACGACACCCCAAGGGCAAGAGAGTAGTCGCGCTTGTCGGCCACCTTTTCCGCCGCCAAAAGTTTTGCCTGTGCTTATGGCGGCGAAATTCTTTCGCCCGACATCTGCGCCCAAGACGGTGCCGGATGCCCGAGCCTGCCTATCCTCCCTTTCGACGAGGAGTTAGGGACACCACATCCTTTCGCGAAAGACCCCGTCCGGTCCCTTCGGCCGACCGGAAGTAACGATGCGCTTTGGGTAGTCGTCCAGACGCAGCGAGACGGTAATGCCTCCATCGATCCTGTAGAGCATGACGGTTTTATCCTCAAAGGCGTAGGCGCGCTTGTCGAAACGCACACCGACATACGCAAAGCGGATACCCCGGAACGGGCGCTTCCTTGCTGATCTATCCCCACCTCTTCTCTGCCTTGTATGCCTTGCAGACCGTAAAAATGGTGTTGCAGCACATCTGGGCGCCTAACAGCGTTGGCTAGTGCAGCATGGGGTTAGGCGTGCTGATACAGGGCTACCCTTGTTCCAGACGAAGTACTCGCGCACGATGGGAGATGGGAACGAGCCAGTTGCCAACGTCGCCGTAGACCCAGCAGGTCTAGTAAGCGATCTTGCTTGCCGCGCCGTAACGTCGCGTTGGATCGACAGCGTGCGTATCATGGCTCATTGCCTTCGGGTAACATCCTAAGAGCCCTCGAGGAGGCGGGAGAGGGTCTCGGGCGCCGATATTGCCCGCGCCGTACCGACGGAGTACCACGGCGAGGACAGTTGACCGTCCTACAGACGCTTCTGTAGCTCGGAGAAATGCTGGAACCGCCGCCTTGCCCTGACGCCCTTAAGCACCTTGAGGGCAATCGTCCAGGGCGATGGCAGGCGAAATGACAACAAAGAGGTCAAGATGATCCGGCCAGATCTCCTCAGAGATTACCGGCTAGCTACGTTCGGCGCAGATCGCATCCAGTAGTGCTGCCGTTCGCTTAGCCACGGTTCCGGTCAAGACGCGTCGCACTAATCCTTCGAACACCATATCCCTTGGTAGACCTTTGGATCGACGTCATTCCGGTTGATGAAAATCTCGATCATCCACCACATTCGATGCCCCATGGCGCGCTCCGCACATCCGCCACTCCTCACGCAATGGAAATCGCGGGTTTCTTTGCGGAGGGTCGATGGAGAAACTGTTCCATTCGTTTCACAGCCTCTTCCAACACTTCCATCCTCGCCGCAAAACTGCACCGGATAAACCCCTCACCGGAAGGTCCAAAAGCATCACCGGGGACCACTGCTACCTTTTGGTTTTTCAGAAGCTCGAGCGCAAACTGCCGGGAAGAAAGACCCGTGTCCCGGATGGAAGCGAAGAGATAAAAAGTCGCCCTAGGTTTATGACTGGGGAGTCCCATGGCCTGAAAGGATTCCCACAGGAAATTCCGTCGCAACCGGTATTCATGGCGAGTCCGCTCGATATCCATCTCTCCGGCTTCCAGCGCCTCAATCGCTGCCTCCTGACTGATAATCGAAGCACAGAGAGCCGTATATTGATGAATTTTCATCATCGCTTCAATCAAGGGAGCGGGCGCACAAACATAACCAATCCGGAATCCGGTCATCGCAAAGCTTTTCGAAAAGCCATCCAAAAGAATCGTACGTTCTTTCATCCCGGGAAGCGCCGCGATGGAAAAATGCGGTTCCTCGTAGGTAATTTCCGAATAGATCTCGTCACTTATGACCAAAAGATCCCATTGCTGGGCTAACCGTGCGACTTCTTCCAGCTCGTCACGAGAGAGCATAGCTCCTGTCGGATTGGTGGGAAAATTAAGGATGAGCACCTTGGAACGAGGACTCAGGCTAGTTTGCAATCGATCGAAGTCCAATCGAAATCCCGTACTAAAGGAAGAAGGAATGGGGACCGGCTTTGCGTGGGCAAGAGCAACGGTGGGGGCATAGGATACATAGCTAGGCTCGTGGTAGAGCACTTCGTCTCCAGGTTCCAGTACGGAGCGCAGGGCAATGTCAAGCCCTTCCGAAACTCCCACCGTTATCAAAATTTCGCTGGCCGGATCGTACTGAACCCCGTAGCGCTCCTCCAGGCGTTGGGCGATCGATTCTCGTAAAGACCATAGACCCAAGTTGGAGGTATAGCCGGTCTTGCCCTTTTCCAAAGCATAGATGGCTGCCTCCCGAATATGCCACGGCGTAGCAAACCCGGGCTCTCCGATCCCGAGCGAAACCACATCTGGTACACCTTGAACCAGCTCGAAAAAATCGCGAATCCCAGAACGTGGAACCGAACGCACATGGCGGGCGATGAATTCCCCCGCTTCCCTCGGTCGATGTTTCATTCCCATGGTCAGCTTGGAGACGCGCCGCCCCCAATCTTACGGCGAAATGGCTAGTCTGTCTCCTTCTTCGGGCTCGCCTACTAGAACCCCCTGCTCCTTGTACGTCTTTAAGAGAAAGTGAGTAGCGGTTGAAAGCACACCTTTAAGGGTGGCGAGTTTTTCGGAGACAAAGGTCGCTACTTCACGCAGGCTGCGCCCTTCGACAAACACCAGTAGGTCATAGGAGCCACTCATGAGGAAACAGGAACGGACCTCCGGATAATGGGCAATCCGGGAGGCCAGCCGGTCAAACCCGCCTCCCCGCTCGGGGGTAATTTTAACCTCAATCACTGCCTGAACGACATGACGTTGGAGCTTTTCTTGGTCCAGGATCACCTTATAGGCAAGGATCACCTTCTGTTGCTCCAACCTCCGAATCTCTTGAGCTACTTCTTCCGGCGAGCGGCCCAAAAGCTTTGCTAAGGTGTCCAGCGAACGAAGCGCGTTTTCTTCCAATAGTTTGAGAAGACTTTCGGTAAAAAGGGATTTCGTTTGTTTCACGTGATCACCTTCCCGTCGATTTGAAAAAGAGATGAGACCGATTGCTCATTATGGATCCGTCGGATTGCTTCGCCCAATAACGGAGCAATATCCAGCACCGTAATCGGTACCCCTTCAACCTCTCGCACCGGAACAGAATTGGTCGTAATGAGTTCCTCAATCGCAGATTGCTGTAGCCGCTGAATCGCAATCTCGTTGAGAACTGCATGGCTAACCCCAGCAAAAATGCGGGCTGCCCCTTTGCGCTTTAGAATCGCAGCTGCTGAGACAAGCGTTCCAGCCGTTTCCACAATATCATCGACAATGAGGACATCCTTACCCTCTACATCTCCCACGACAAAAAGGGCTTCTGTTGAGGTAGGATCGATCCGGCGCTTGACAACTAAAGCAAGCCCGGCCTCCAAAAGTGCCGCATACGAGGATGCTAATTTGATGCCACCCACATCAGGTGAAACCACGACCAATTCCTTTAAATCCTTCTTGCGAAGATAGTGATAAAGTACCGGTGCCGCATACAGATGATCCACAGGGATATCAAAAAATCCCTGGATCTGCTGCGCATGAAGATCCATGGTCAAAATCCGATTCGCTCCAGCGGCAACTAGCAGGTTAGCCACTAGCTTGGCGGTAATGGCAACCCTGGGCTGGTCCTTGCGATCCTGCCGTGCGTATCCGTAGTACGGAAGAACGGCTGTGATCCGATGGGCACTGGCTCTTCGTGCCGCATCGATGAGAATCAAAAGCTCCATCAAGTTATGATTCGTTGGCGGGCACGTCGGCTGGACGATAAACACGTCGCGTCCCCGAACATTTTCGTTGATTTTGACAAAGGTTTCTCCATCGGGAAAAGAGCTCACCGAGGCAGCCCCAAGCGGAATGCCGACGTAATCGGCGATTCTTTGCGCCAATACCCGATTTGAATTGCCCGTAAAAATTTGGAGGGGATGAGGATCTTCCATTACTTCTGCCCGTTGCGGCAACCGTTTTGCACTAGGCCACGGTAAAAGACCATTCTTAGCTCAAAGTTCCACCACCCTACAGCAACCCCAATTCCTTTGGGAAAGGTCCCACGGCAACTCACAAAGTTTTGCCCCGCTGTTTTTCCTGTTTTTCCCTCACCCCTGGACCGCGCCAGGCCCTCAACATCTTGCCACCGGCTTCCCGGCGTAATTGGCCTAAGCACGACCCAGGTATCTCCCGTCTTCGGTGCTCACTCGAATTCGTTCCCCTTCCTTAATAAAAAGGGGAACTTGTACGACTAGCCCCGTCTCCACCGTTGCCGGTTTCATAACGTTTGTGGCCGAATCTCCTCGCACCCATTCAGGAGCCTCGGTTACCCTCAAGGCCACCGAAGGTGGCAACTCCAGGGCTACCACAGTTTCTTCCATAAAGACAAGATCTACTGGCTGGTTCTCGGAAAGATAGTCTTTGGCATGGGTCACCATGGATTCCGGCAGCTCCACCGTGTCAAAGGTCTCCGGATCAATGAAATGATACGTCGTGCCGTCCCGGTAGCTAAACTCGTACTTCCTGCGCCTCAGCGGTACAACCTCAAGCTTATCAGTGGAGGCAAAGCGCACGGACAAAGACCGGCCTGTTTTCAAATTGCGGAGCGTCATCTGAACGAACCCTCGCAGATTGCCCGGCGTTCGGTGCATCGTTTCCATCACCAGACACGGTGCCTCCTGGTAAAGAATCACTTGACCTCGAGTGACGTTGCTGGCCGTGACCACCTCTCCCACCTCCTATAGCAATCGATGCCTGGTTAAGTCCTGAGTGTCAACCATACCCACGGGAAAACGCTTACCGTCGACAACGATAAGGTCATCCACCCGATGGGTTTGAAACAGATGCAGCACCTCCACCGCCAGTTTGTCCACGCGAACCGTTACAGGGTTGCGTGTCATCACTTTGCCCAGGGGAAGCTCCCCAATTCCCGGGTCAAGCTCGTAGCCCCGGACGAAATCCCCATGCGTAAAAATCCCGATCACCTTCCCCTTGTCATCCACCACCACAGCGGCCCCTGCTCGTTTCGCGTTCCAGTCCCTAAGCGCCTCCTTAACGGAAGCCTCTTGCGGGAGTACCGGCACGCGCTCCAAAGGTCGCATGATATCCTGCACCCGCAACAAAAGATTACGCCCAATATTGCCTCCCGGATGAAACCGGGCAAAGTCCTCCCTCCGAAAACCTCTCCTTTGCAAAAGGACCATGGCCAGAGCATCCCCCACAGCCAACATAGCCATGGTGCTCGAGGTAGGAGCTAGATTAAGGGGACAAGCTTCCTTGGGCACGCAAACGTCAAGAACGACTTCAGCATTCTGGCCAAGGGTGGAAGAGGGATTACCGGTGATGGCAATCACACGCGCCTGCATCCGCTTGAAATAGGGCACAATCCGAACCAGCTCCTCCGTTTCGCCACTGTAACTCAGGGCCAAAACGGCATCTCCTCGAGAAACGATTCCAAGATCCCCATGCGCAGCGTTAACCGTATCCAATACAACGCTAGGAGCTCCCGTGCTGGTGAGGGTGGCTGCGATTTTCGTTCCAATGTGACCGGATTTGCCAATCCCCGTAACAATGATCTTTCGCCCCTTGCGAACGGTCACAAGCAAAAGGTCAACTGCCTTGACAAAGGAAGGACCCAATTTTTGGGAAACAAACTGGAGGGCTTCGATTTCAATCGCGATAACCTTTTTTGCCTCATCCACGACATCCAAAGTCGCCATCTGGTCGTTCCGAAAAGGTCGTCGGTGAACCGAAGCTTGCCGATGACCAGAAACTTCTGAGACCGTCATGGCTACCATCCTTCCACGACCAAAGAAACCAGATTTTTCGCTAGATCCTCCGCAGCCAACGGAAGAGCCTGCCGCTCTGCCTCTACCATGTCCTTTTGGGTGAAGTAGGTGGTCGCCCCGTCAACGTTGACATGGTCGAGGGTTTTCCGTCCAAGCCTGCGATTGATGAGTGTTGCCTGGGCTTCGATATGGACTCGATACTGAGCGGTCGCCAAAGGATCGAGAACTTCCGGCCGGAGGGCTTCTCGGTAGATCCTCCGAACGACCACTTCGAGCTCTGCATCGGCATGGTCTGAGTCGGTGGTTCGGAGCGTGCCATCGGTATCAAATCGCCGCTGGATGGCATTGGTTACCACCACTTGCAAGTCCGGAGCATAGGACTCGTTTTTCACCATGGGAACGTAGATGCTCCGGACCCCTTGAACCGCCTCTCCTCCAATATTGCCCAAACGGTACCCGGCACACCCCCCAAAGAGCCAACCCAAAAGGGCCATAGCTGCCACAGAAATCCTCGTACTCACCTTCCAGTTCACGGTGCTCGCCGGTGCGTTCACCGACCCCAAGACTTCTGGTCCCTGCCGATGACTATTGAGGCAAATTTGCTCGATCCGAAGTTTTGGCGTTGGCCTGCTTGTCGTTTTCCACCGACTTCGACCGCTCCTCAGGAAGGCCCAAGTCCTTTTCTACTCGGGGTCGCAACTCTTCCACCTTTTTCTTGGCAAGCCTTCCCTCTTCGGAATCCGGATCCTGGCGGACAACATCGCTGTAATAAATGAAAGCAGCCTTGAGGTTATGCTGCTCCTCATAGAATTTCGCAATCGCAAAGGTCCCCTCCCTTTCCTTGGCTTGCAACCGGGCGATGTGCCCCTTGGCTGCCTCTACCTTCTCGCTATCCGGATAACGAACCAGGAAATCCTGAAAAGCCTCGATCGCCTTTTGAGCCGCCGTTTGATCATATTCTGGTTCCCTGGACGCCTGCATCCATGCATAGCCAATTTGGTACTGCGCCTCACTCGCCACCGGACTATTGGCGTACCTCTCCAGCACCTTGTTGTATTCCGTAACAGCCTCAGCAAACTTCTTCTGTTTTTCTTTGGCCAAGCCTAATCGAAACTGGGCCTCAGGGGCGAGCCGACCGTAAGGAGCAGCTTTAACAATGCTTTCGAATATCTGGACCGCACGATCCATTGCGGAACCAACCGGGATCCGCCACAGCCTTTTGGGCTCCCCGGAAAGGTAGAGGTTTCCAATCTTAAATTTGTGTTCCAATGCTTCATCGAAAAACGGGCTATTGGGATATTTTTCCACCATCTTATCGTAAGCCTTATTCGCCTCCCAGAACTCGCCCCGCCGCTCCAAGTACAGCCCAATCTTGAACTGAGCTTCCGGAGCAAAAAAGGAAAACGGCCATTTTCTCACAAGAATCCTACTGGCCTGAAGCGCCCCCTCGTAATCCCCTTGGGCCTCCAACTTATGCACAATTTCGAGTTGATCCCGTGACGAGGAAGCCGAAAGGCCCGCCCCTGTGCTTTCGTCCATCCACCCTTCTCCCGGCCGCCACACAAGAGCCCCTTGGACCCAGGGAAGCCAAGCCAGCCAGATCTCCAAAGCCAGTATCCAGATCGCAAACCGAAAGGGAGGCCACATAGCTAGCCCGTATGCTATGGGTGGAACGCCACGCGGGTCAAGAATCTCCCCATCAAAAGCTCACCTTTCTCAGAAAGTCGTTTCCCCCTGTCCGAGAGACACCCACAAAAAGACAGAGCGTCAATCCCGCCATGCTGAACCTTTTTCTGAAAGACTTCTCTTTGAGCAGCGTCCGGCTCTTTGAGAACCTTCCGAGCAACGCGGTCAACAACCGCGCGCTGGTTCCTCGGAACGATCGCCGTTGAAAACCCTCCTGGCGAAAGCGGTCGTTACCCCCACTCTTATCCCCGAAGACCCAGGACAAGCCCAAACGCCTCGAAGCTTGTTTCCGCTGTGTGGGTTTTACCCCCAGTTCCCTTGAGGCTTTGAAAACCTTGTTTCCGGGAAATACCTGCCTATAGTACGTATCGCCCTTCCACTGCCGCGTGGTGCAATTGGTAGCACACCAGACTCTGGATCTGGGTGTTCTAGGTTCGAATCCTAGCGCGGCAGCCACGTAATCCCGTCGTCTTTTCCTGGAACTCTTGTGCTTTGCCCGAAAAGACCGTGAAGCCCGATTCGGCCGTTCGAAAGCGGAATCGGGGAAGCTTGGTGGCCTTACCTGGGTTTGTGCCGATTTATGTAGCCCGGCCCATCTCCAAGGGCAAATTTTTGCAGCGAATGCGTACCGAAAGAGCCCAAGAACCCAACGAACTTCTCCTCAAACGGGACCTGGGTATTCCTTTTTTTTCCAGCGGGTTTACTCGATCATCTAGGGAGAACGAAACTAGCAAAACTCGCTCCGCTACCATTCCTTGACTCCCAACCATATAGAGTCGACGAATGACCCAGTTCGAAGGAGGAGAGCCCTAGCGGGGACTTACCCTTTTCGGTATGGCCATGCATCCAGTCTTTCTTTGCGTCGCTCATTTCAATGCCCCGGTCGATCCGACCGAATGCGTGGGTCTCCTGCATTTGGTTTTTGCACAACCCTGGCGCAAGAGCATGCCCAGGGTAGCTTTTCCGATCCGGGTTCGCTATCCCTCCAACGCCCTCCAGAGCTGCCAAGCCTAGCAAAGAAGCTCTAGACTCTTCGTCGCGCTCCCACCCTTTTCGACGTTTCCTTTGGGCGAAGCCCCCTTCCCTAGCTCGGGCTTTTTTCTGACCTTAGCTCTTTAGCTTGCATGGACCTATCCGGCTCCCACCCGGTCTTGCGGCAACCCCCACGGGCCAGCCGTTGGCCGATCCGGGACGAACTTGCGCTATCAGCCACATGCGTCCCTCTGCTCGGCCTTGCCCTTGGTAGACATGCCCTTATCCCATACCCGGCGGCTCTCCCCAGTGGACCGATGATTCTCCTTCCCAGAAAGACTTCGACCTTGAGTTCCTCAGGAAAAAAGCTTGGTGCCCACATTGGCGATTTGGTGGCTTGGGCAGAGCGTTCCCTTGCGTTAGGACCTGCCGGCCGACCCGCATCCCTCTTTGCGGGCCTTTCCGTTACGAAGCTTCGACCACCCACGTTACCACCCCACCGGCAGCCGCTCCGGGCGGTTCCTGCCGGAGGAATCGTTGTCGGATGAGATAAGCTCCTACCCACCGGACGATCCACCCTTTTCGCAGCACACAGCAAGCAAAGGTTGATTGTGGATGAAAAATCTCCCCTTGTTTGCCTGTGCCCCGCCAGCCGCTTTCTCCACCCATCGGACGGTCCTTCGCTCGGGTCCGAGAGGTTGCCCAGACCTTTCTGCTACTAGGAAGCCTTGCCTTTGGTGGCCCCTTCGCCCACGTGGCCCTCATGGAACAGTGGCTGGTCAAACGATTTCAGTGGGTCAGTGCGGAGGAATTTTTGCAACTTTTGGGAGCCGCAAGCCTTCTGCCGGGCCCGACCTCAACAGAACTGGCGATGTATCTGGGGGCAAGGCGAGCTGGGATCTTAGGGTTGGTGGTTGCCGGGGTTTGCTTTCTTTTTCCGTCCGCTCTTCTGGTCACGTTCTTTGCTTGGAGCTACGTTCACGCTCATACGCTTCCCTTCTTGCAGGACGGGCTTTTTTGGGTCCGCCCTGCGGTTCTGGTTGTCTTGGTTCAAGCCATCGAACAGCTGGCTCCGAAAGCTTGTCCGACAGTGACGACACTGCTTCTTGCCGCCGCTGCTTTTGGTGCAGAAATCCTCGGAACCGGAGAGCCATGGGTTCTTTTGGGTACGGGCCTGGCAGCGGTGGCTATAAAGAGAATCTCCTTTCACCGGAAAGCGCATCTTTTTTGCCCTTGGGTTTGGATACTTGCCTTCCAAAAGACGCCTTGGCTTCCACTCGCCCAGCCTGCGAAAAGCACACTATTCTTTCTTTTCCTCAAAATCGGGGCCATCGCCTTTGGAAGTGGATATGTGCTCATAGGGTTTTTGCAAACGGAGTTCGTCCACCGGCATCACTGGCTAACCGAGAGACACCTTTTAGACGCCATCGCGGTCGGACAAATTACGCCCGGTCCTGTTTTTACCACCGCTACCTTTATAGGATTTTTACTAAACGGGCTGCCGGGAGCACTGCTTGGTACGGCGGGCATCTTTTTGCCTTCCTTTCTTTACGTAGCGACAACAAGACGACTTTTGGATTTGATCGAAAAAAACGATATCGCATGCGACTTTTTGGAAGGAATTCGGGCGGCCTCCTTTGCCATTATCACCGCAGCCACGGTTAGTTTAACACGTAGCGCATTGGCCGGACCCATAAGTTTAACAATCTTCCTTCTGGTTGCTACGTTGGTATGGCTTGTAAAAATTAATGTGAACCTTCTTTTGTCCATCTCCCTTGCAGCTGGGATCCTCATTTCGCTGCTGAGAACGATCTTTTTGCCATCGCATTAATTTCCCGTTTTGTTCAAGAGATCTTTTTTAAGGGTCTCCCTATCGATGGTCCCTCCGGTGAGCGTTGTAATAGAAGCAGCCCAAACCGGTCTCCCCTTCCAACGATTGATCTTTCCCGTAGGAACCATGTTTCGTAGAAAAGCAGAAGTATGAGGTAACAGACATAGAAAAGCTTGAGCTATTGGCAGAACGCGATATCGGGTCCTCGTGCAAGCATCGTCTATCTCCGCGCCGCCCTTCATGGGTGTTCGATATGCCGGGCTCGCTCATAACGTTGAGGACCTTACGACGGGGCTATCCCGGTTTAGCATATGGTACAGTCGGTAAACCTGGTCGGCCAAATCGACGCCGAGACTGTCGATTCGCCCGGTTTTTGCCTACGGGCCGAGGGGAATCCGCCTGCAGAACGGTCTAATGAAAAGTGCCCGTTCGGTACCTGGGCTGTCCGTTGGCCAAGCGTGAGATGCGTTTTGGATGAGGTTCCGAGGCGAGTAGGTACAGTGAAGGCCTTGCAGCGGCTGGTGAAACAAAGGTCCGTAACTATGTTCCCATCGCCTGGCTTTTAAGAGAGGGCAACCGGAGCACGGTGGGATCCCCCAGGCTTTCCCTCAGGAACTGGCTGGAGCAAGCACCTTTCCAACGAAGGAGAGCCTGTGGTGGAGGCCTACGAACTTTAGCGTGTCGCGGATTTTTTCGAACGCAATGAAAAGTCAGCGAGAGATTTGGGGAGCCTAGTTAGCCTTGTGAACCTGGAAGCAGGCGTGATTTTCTTTGGCGTAATCACAGTCTACTTCTAAATCGACGATAAGCAAACCGATAAGGTTACGTTCTTGGCCCGTAAACGCGCCAATTTCTTATGCAAAGGTGGCCCAAGTGGTCAGGGGCTTCCGTGTGTCTGCCGGGATGAAACCCCCCTATGGTGCTGGATCAAGCCCGCCGGCAGCTTCGACGCCACCGTTATGTCCCAGCTCCAGCGAGAGCTTGAATCAGTGGAAGCTTTCAATGAGTGGTCGCAGTACCGGACACAAAGTTTACCTGGGAATAGAATCACTGGATTCTCTTAGCGTCCTAGAGAGTCGTGCATAATCGCGCAGAATTGGACGAGGGATCTTAAGCGAGTAACTGCACATACGCTCCTCGTCGAGGTAGTGGGTGCGGCATCCCTAGACGGGCTTTGAGATCTACGAGGCGGCGGTGATGGGAAGGAATGGCGTTCCCAGCGGAAAGACGGGCAAAAGACAGACCAAACGACTGTCCCCGCGCGCCCTCGGGCTCCCTCCCCACGCCCGACTAGAGAGGGGCCACACAGCTTGTCGAAGAGGCTAAGGTTTCCGGCCAGTCGTTCCTTAGGCGGAAGTTACTCTTCGGTAACTCCGGTGAGTTTCTCCCCTCCGCAGACTCTACTCCGGGTAGATGCACCTCCGGGAGGCAAAGCCCTTGCAAGAAAAACTCTCAGCACTGAACCGGCACCAGGTTCGCCTCCTCTCCGCTTGATGACCGCATCCTACATCACTCGATATGTGCTAGCCCTTTTTCCTTATGATCCGAGCAGCCTAAACCGCGAGATGCCACGCTTGGTCGATGCAAGACAGAGGTCGCTCCGTCCTCAACGTGGGTCGCCACGTCACCACTTGCGGAAACGGCTGAAAGGTCTGATCCCCCTTTAGCCAAGAAGAGTCTAACACCTACCCGAAAAGCCGCGTAGCGACAACTGCTTGTCCTCTGAAGACCTTACCGGTCCTGTACTATCGGCCTTCGCCAGCCGCAATGAGCACTGCGAGCTATGAAACGTAAACTGGTGCACGGCTTCGTTTGGCTCCCGGCCTGCCGGGTTGCAGCAACGATCGGCGGATTATAGCCACATCGGCCTCGCGTCAAGGGATGCACACCATATTCCACTTTACCCAACTGCAATTCCTCCCGCGAGTGGGATCGCCGGTTCCCTTAGGGAGGTTATACGAAAAAATACACATCCCGGAAGCTTGGCCGACCATTCCCCAAAACTCAACGCTCCTCCACCGGCAAAACTCGTTGCTGAGGCAAGGATACCCCCAAGGGAACGGTTTCGACGATTTCCAGGACTACTCTTTTTCCCCTATATTGGGGAACGCCAAGGTAAATGGCCGCGCTTGCGGGCTATGGGGTGCTCTCATTGCCCATCGCCCCAAGGAGGGACGGCTCATCCCGCGCTACTATGATACCAGTCGGCGGGTCTTGTGGTTTCTGGGCGCAGTCCTTGACACTAGGCTTACCCAAAAACCTATTTTGATCCGCAAAAAGGTTCCTTGGGCTCGTGGAAAAAAGCACAATGCATCGCAAAGAACTCGGATGGGTGGCTGCCGTGCGGTGAAACACGACCCTCTTGCCGCGCATGCTCAAGCTCTGGTGTAACCTGTCCCTTAGGAACCGATCCCGCCAAACCTTATTCAATCCCACAGTAAGAAAAACTTCTGACTGCTCATTTACTTCCAGGCGACTTACCCGTACGAGCCCGATGCTTGAAGGAAACCGAGCCGCTCAACTGCAAGCGAAAAACGGACGGGTTCTCCCAAGCTTTGTCGCTAGGATAAAAGCCATGGCAGAAAGAATAACCTGGGAAAGCCACAAAAGATCGGGCCGTCTGGCATCCAAAAGAAATCCAGCCAAAAGCGGGCTCACCGTGTACGAAATGGCCCACGCACTCCCGTAAACCCCAAGAACTCGTCCCCGTATTTCCGGAGGCGCTAGTTCCGCAGCCAGTGCGGGTCCTCCCACCTCAAGGAGCATTTCCCCCAGCGTAAAGAAAAGTGTAAAGGAAACAAAAAGTGCCCAGCCTGCATGCCAGCCCAAAAGGATAGCGCCGGAAACCGCAAAGAGAACGGCCGCTATCGCTAGCACCCTTGCCTTTTGTTGCCGATCCACCCACGCCGCCATTGGGCCCTGCAAAAGAATCACCATGGTCCCGTTGGTGCTGAGAAGAATCCCAATTGCGCGATCCTGCATCCCCAAAAAGTTCCGAGCATACACAGGAACGGCCTGCCAATTTTGCGTGAACACCACGTACAGAAGGACCGAATAGGTAAATAAATACGTAAGTTGTTTCAAGCTGGGAGAACGGACAAAGGTTTCAAAAGCCAACTTGCCTGCAACCCTTGATTCTTGATCTGCCTGCAGCTCCCGGGGGAAAGATTCCTCAAGGACCAAGGCAAGCCAAAGGGCATGTGCTCCATGAATCGCAGCTCCTAAAAAGAAAAGGTCTCGGTAGGTTACCCACCCCTTGCCCAGTAGCCACGCCGCCAAAAGAGGACCCAAGCTCCATCCAACGTTTCCTCCGATCCGCAAGAGCCCGTACGCTCGCCCTCGTTGATCGACTGGTGTCCAATCGGCCACCATCGCATTGCGGCTGGTCTCATACGCCCCAGAACCCAATAGCCCCCCAATCAGACAAAAACCAAGATAACTGAGAAAATCCGATGTACTGGCATACCCACTGGATGCAACAGCAAGACCTAGAACGGATGCAATGATTACCGGTTTCCTTCCCATTCGGTCCACCATCCAGCCAGAGGCCAAACTGGAAAAAATGGTTCCTCCAGCTAAAAGACCGATTCCTAAACCCACCTCCCCCAAAGAAAGACCAACCTCATTGTGAAGATGCAGGGAAAGAAAAGGGAAGCTAACTCCTTGGCTGAGCCGATACGCAGCCATGGAGAGCGAAAGGTAACGAATCCTCCGGTCCAACTGGAAACCCATGCACCCAGGCTAGCCTCGCCGCAGTTTACCTCCGAAAAGGGGCTAGCCTCCTCGAGCATTACCCGGCCAAAATCGCTGCCACCGCCAGCAAAAAGCAAGACTCCAAAGGAAGAGCTACCGGCGATCCCAACTAGCCTACGGCTAAAGCCGGCGCCATTTTCGCTACCCCAAGCGAGACTGCAGGGTTTCCTGCACGAAAATTAGCGCCCTGACCGGATACACGTTCTCCAAAACCAAACCGCACTGTTAATAGAGAAAAAAAGGCCCGAAAGATTGCCTCGCACATCCTGCAAAGCAGCGAAAATGCGAAACCCTTTCAGCTGTCATGGAACTTCTATTTCAACGTCCTCGCCCACGACCCGAGTGCGGTAGGAAGGGACATCCTCAAAAGCCGGCCCACAAACAGCCCGTCCCGTTGCCAGTTCGAATCGTGCCCCATGGAGCGGACACTCCACTTCGTAGCCCTCCACAAAGCCCTCGCTTAAGGAACCACCCGCGTGAGTACACGTGTCTCCAATGGCAAAAAACTCCTGTCCGATTCGAAAAATGGCAATCCGTTCTCCTTGCCACTCGATACAGATACCTCTACCTTCAGGGATCTGAGAGACTTTAGCCACTTTTTGAAACCGCATAAGCCGCCCCCTGCACGTTCTGACGCCTGTTTGGGCAAACGGTAACCTCACCTTTTAGGGAACGGCAAGCCTCCTTTATTTCCCATTTCTGGCCTTCCTCAACGACTTCTATGAGTAGACTTCTACCGGGCCCAATGCCCTGGGACCCACACCCAACCTCCAGGCCGGCGCGCCCAATGCCCAGGAACCCACACCGCCCCTGGCCAAGGGCGCCGAACCCAGTGCCCATGCTTCCACACCCAACGTCCCCTCCAAACCCAGTGACCGGGTACCCATACCCATCCCGGACCTGGCGGGGCCGGCCGAACCACTACTACCGGGGGAGGAGGCGGTGGTGTCGCCACCACCACAAACCCATAAGAGGGAAGCGCCCCGACCCCAAGAACTATCCCAACCAAAAGAACATGAAGTTTCTTCATACGCTTTTGCGACGCATCGAACGTTAAGTGGGTGACAACGAGCTTAATGACAAAAAGCTTTTTTTCCTCGTTCTTTACCCCCGTTGCCGAGAGGATACAAGGGTTGCTTCCGGCCATCCGCCCGTTACCGGGTAAAGACACCGGTGTTTCATGCCACCGGACTCCCTTTTCCTCGTAAACTGGTCACTCAAAAGTAAGGTCTATGTCCCGTCCAGAGGCATTTGTCGTCTCCACCCGACTCCCGGCAAGGACAAGTCTTCGACCGCTCGCTTCCCCGCTATGGCAAAGCCTATCTCCGGTCAATCTCCTCTAAAACCATTATCAGCTGCGAACCCCGTCCGAAACCGACATAGACACTGGCGAAGAGGAAAAAAGAAGGAGCTCTGCACCCGTCATTCCTCTCCCCCTAACGAGGCTCCCAGAAACGGTAAAAAATCATCCTCTCTACCTAGGAGAAGAAAGAAACAGGGGCCTCGGAAGTCCATATCCACCCAAGACTTGTGCGATCGGTCTCGGACGGACACCTCTCGTTGTGTCGCAGAACGGTTTGGTCAACGAAAGCGCAGGCCCAAGAGAGGTTACAAACAGGCTCAAGGGAGCCAGGCCATTTCTTTGAGTCCTTTGACCAAGCACTTTTTTCCAACCCCTATTCCTGGGCAAGTTTACCTTGTTTGCTTGTGTCAGTCCGCCCCAAGCAAACTTTTATCTCAATGCAAGGGGCGCCAAGAGCTACGAACAACATAGGGACACACAGGTCTGTATATGGCAGTATATCCGAATGAGGTTCAGTGGATGGGCCAAGCGGCAGGGTGTTGACTACAAGAGGGCTTCGCGGATGTAGGAGGAGGAAGAGGAGCGTCTGTCTCTTCCCGCAGAGCAGTTGCCGAGTGGGTCGATAATCGTGCATCCGGATGGGGCACAACCCAATGGGGTGGCCTTCTACGCGCGCGTTTCTAGCGCCGATCAAAAAAGCGGATTGAGACAGACCATTGGCTTGGGTTCTCCGAGTTGGCTCTTTAAGTAAGCCGTTACGGATCGTCAAGGCCGTTAGGGAGCTCGGCTCCGAGAGGAACGGCCATCGCAGAGGGCTCGTGGGCTGCGTGATCCGAAGGTTGTCGTCATCCTGGTCGAGCACCACGACCGGCTCACGCGTTTCGGCTTTGAGTACCGGGAATCGGCATTGGCCGCGTTCCCCTAACCCTCAATCAGCCAAACTGGGAAGGGAATCATCCTTTTGCTACAACCTCCTCAGTTTTTTCACAATCCGGAAGGAGGTGTCACGATCTACCGGAAAAACTTCCTTTGTAGCCAAGCCGACAAAGCTTTTGCAAAGAAAACAGCGAGTGCGATTGCTTTGGTGCCGTACTGGCGTACGGGATGGGCTTAGTTTTTATCGGCCGAGTGTCACAGACCTATTCCGTTATCTCTCCCTTCGGCCGCAAAGAGGCGATCCAACTCAAAAGGACTCCGTTGCCCTGCATGATCCTCAATCGGCCTTCACCCGCAACGAAAACCAAAAGAATTCATCCTAAGATTTCTCTATCCGTCCCCTCCCCCGATGGGAAAAAATACCAAAGCAAAAGAAAAACCACGAAGTTCTCCCGTTGAGAACTCTGACGCCGATCAAAGTCCAACGAAGCCTCAAGTGTTAGGAAGTCGGGAAAAAATCAGCTATCGCCCACGCCCCTTGTAACGACCACGCAGCAATCGCTCGCATCGTAGGAAAACAACCTACGACTCAAACTGTTGGACTACGAAAGAGCGTTTTTTAACGCAGTTTCTACCAGTCCCTAAAAGAGCAGGCCCCCGCAAAGGGGGGCCTACTTTTTAAGCGCCCATCTTTTGCAAGCAAGCTAGAAGCGATACACTACTCCACCGACGAATACGTGCTCAAACAAATCTCCTGCATGCACATGGAAGGGATCCCCAGGGGGTAAAATGTTTTGAAATACGTAGTTCGTATTGCCGATCCAAACGAAGTTGTACTGTGCAAGCAAAGCCCAGTGGGGGCCAATGGGGAAAAGGAGCCCTGCTATCCCCTGGGCGGTTGGAGCAACATCGCTAGCGGAATGACTCGTCAAAAGATTCAGGCCTGGGGGAAAAAAGGCTCCTGGCCCTGCCTGTGTAACGAGGGAAGCGTTCGATAACTCAATAATCCCCCCTCCAAATCCGGCTCCTACGTACGGAAGGACTCCCCAAGGGGTCGCCAGGAGAAGCTTTGCATTGAGAGTCAAAAGCCCCACATCGGCATCCGCCCGAAAATGAAGCGGAAAGCTGAAAACCCCCGGGGCAAAGGGTACGGGATTGAGAAAGCCATTTACATTGGTCGAATAGGTTTGTCCCACCCATACCCCTTCAAACTCCAAGGCTGGCAAAAGCTTAAATTTTCCATCACCGCTCTGCCACAAAACGCAATCAAAGAGCTTCCCAACGGCTAACCCACCTACCGCCCCAGCATGGCTAATTGAGGAACCCTGAACGAAAGCGGTCGGGAGTACTCCCGGAGGCCCATCCAAATCCCCCCGTGCTGGGTCGTTATCGGAAATCGCTCCCCCACCGACAACCCCAATATACAACCCTTTGAGAAGCCCTTGTCCTTCTTCGGGGGTTACCTGCTTTTCGACTACTTCTTTGCCGCCAGTTTCCTCACCCGCCCAAGCCGAAAGAATGCCCAACCCTAAACCAGCTACCCCCACCAACGCGATGCAGAGAGATCTTTTTCCTTTCACTTCTCTGTCCTCCTTGTCGTAAAGGGATTGAAACAGAAGTCCCACACTCCTCTTTGTGCTTCCCGCAAAGCTGCCTAAAGCACCTAGTGCACCTCTTATGGCAGTGGGTCCCTTTTAGTCAATGCAAAAATCGGATACAAAAAATGTGCCCGGGTTTGTTCTCTTACGTCCAAACCGCCCGTTGGACGAGTCTTTTTAAAAAGATTCCCAGCAATATCCGGTCTTCCTTTCCCCAAAAGCGAGGCACATCGAACGCAATTGCGACTTTTTTCGTCTTTTTTCTTCTCTATTTTTGTGTAAAAGGCCTTTTCAGGCGGGGTATCCTTGGATAGCAGTGTACCCCCCGGCGTCCCACGAAAAACAAGATGCGACGCACACTGGAATTTTTAGCCCGAGGCATTTCGAGCCTCGTTTGGACGTTGCCAGTCCCGATCGTTCTTTGCTCCATTGTAGTGGCTGGTGCGTCCGCCTGGCTCGCGGCAACTCGTCTGAGAGTAATCAACGACACCGATGCCATTATTCGACCCGATTCGCCGATCCACAGAAACTACCTCCAGTACAAAAACGAATTCCAGGCGGAAGGAGATTATGTTGTGGTTGTCCGGTCGAACGATCCCGAAAAGAACCGCGAGGTTGCCCAAAAGATTGGGGAAGCGCTGAAACAAATGAGCCCCCCCTTGCGAAGAGTCCTTTATCGGCTGGATTTCAGCCGGCTCGAGGATCGGTTTCTCCTTTTCCTCGACACGGATGACCTGCGCCAGATCGAAAAAGACCTCCAAGGCTACCTCAAGGCGCTTCGGCAACCGAAGGTGCGCCTAAACGTTCACTCCATGCTCGACCAGGCCAACGCCCGCTTCTCTGAAGCCTATCTGCGAAAGGCTGAAAACTGGAAAGAGTTTAAACCTTTTATTGACCAATTCATTGCCATGCTAAACCGGCTGGCGGATACGGTCGAGGGCCGTGTGACGGTAAGAACTCCTGTGGCCAGCCCTGCCGAGAGCAAAGCCAGCAAGGTAGCTCAAGCAAAGCTAGAAGACTTCCAGCGGCTCAAAACCGAAAACGAATTCATTAGCTTCGATCAAGGACGCATTATTCTTGTCCTGGCCAGCCCCCCGATCGGGGCTCAAGCAACCGACGAAAATCAAAGGATTGTCCATCGGTTACGTCAAGTTCTTGCGACGATCCAGACCCAAAACCCACAAGTCCACATCGGGCTCACGGGGGAGCCGGTGCTCGCAGCTGATGAGCTTGAGACAAGCTCTCAAGATACGATTCGAGCAACGGGAATTGCCTTCGCGCTCGTTGCCCTCCTTTACGTGGTCGCCTACGGCGAGTTATGGCGCCCTTTGGTCGCGATCGTGGTCCTGGTGCTGGCGCTTTGTGGGTCTCTTGGGTTTGCTACCCTGGCGATCGGCCATCTCAACCTCATTTCCGAGGCTTTCGTTGCCATGGTAGTAGGACTTGGGATCGACTTTGGCATCCAGATCATGAGTCGTTATGAGGAGGAGCTTGCACTGGGAAGAAGCCTCCGGGACGCCCTGGATAACACGCTGCGCCACACCGGGGTTGCGATCCTCACGGGAGGAGCCACGACAGCCGTGGCTTTCTTTAGCATGTGCTTTAATGACTTTATTGGTCTGGCCGAGTTTGGGGCTGTGGCGGGGGCTGGCGTTCTTTTCTGCCTGGTGGGCAACCTGATTGTCCTGCCAGCTGCGTACATTCTCCGGGATCGGGGACGGGAGCCCCACAAGCTTCAGACGGAAGCTTCGCGATCGCACTGGGCGGCCGGTCCTTTTGTCCACCGCATCCTTTTCTCTTTTCCCTGGGGGGTGCTAGCCGCCGCTGCCGTGGCAAGCTGGCTGGCTTGGCAGTATGCCCAGAAGGTTACGTTTGATTACAACCTTCTCCACTTACAAAATCCCAAGCTTGAGTCTGTTCAGGAAGAGCTTTCCCTTCTCCAATCCCCCGCAAACTCGGTGGTGGTTGCCGTTTCCGTGGCCAATGACCTGGAAGAGGCCAAGAAACGAGTGGAGCAGTTCAAGAAACTTCCAACGGTCAGAGACCTTCATTCGTTAACGGAGTTTTTTCCAGAAAAAATTTCTGAAAAGCAGGCCCTCATTCGGCGGATCGTCCAGCGGTTAAAAGGTGCACGGATCCAGACGGATGTTCGTTCGCAGATTAATGTCGCTCGTGTGCGCAGGGACCTTGCTTCCCTACTTGAGAAAAGTCGTGAAGGATACCGTGAGGCCAAGAAATACACCGCCTTTGCCCAACAGGCCAGAGACGCGGTCGAGGTCTTTTCCAAGCTTATCCCTCCCTTAGAACGGGCTCTGGCGGCCATGGAACAAACCTCTCAGGAGGAATTGGGCCGCAGGTTGAATCGTTACCAGATTGAAGTGTTTGGAGCGATGCAACGAAATCTTGCGTGGCTTGCCAGTCAAAAGGTGGATCGGCCTATCGGGCTGGAGGATCTTCCTGTTGAGTTATTGGAACGCTATCGATCGCCCAGCGGCAGGATTCTGATCGAAATTTCTCCCAAGGAAAGTCCTTGGGACCACCAGAGTCTTGCCCGTTTTGTCAAAGACTTAAGAACGATTGATCCCAATGTTACCGGAACGCCTGTGGAAAACTACGAGTACATTGAACTTTTGCGCAAGGCCTATCTCGATGCCGCCCGGTGGGCACTGATCGTCGTCGCAATTCTGGTTGCGATCCACTTTTTGCACCCTGGGTACATTCTCTTGACCCTTTTGCCCCTTGGTCTGGGCTCCCTGTGGGCGCTCGGAATCGTGGGGTTAGCGCAAATTCCGTTCAATCCAGCCAATATCATTACCCTCCCCCTGGTACTTGGGATCGGGGTTGCCTATGGCATTTACGCGGTGGATCGCTACCAAGAGGAAGGCCGGATGAATCTCTTTTCTACTAGCACGGGCAAAGCCATCCTCCTTTCGGCCGTCACGGCCCTTATTGGATTTGGCTCGCTTTTGGTCAGCACGCATCGGGGACTCTACAGTATCGGCCTTCTTATGCTTGTTGGTATCGGAAGCTGTTTGGTCACAAGCCTCTGGGTTCTTCCTCAAATTCTATGCTTGCTCGATCGCTGGAGGCTCTTACGGAAACAACCAACTTCTTTGGCGTCGGATGCTGACGCTAACCAAGCCAGGCCTGCTGCGGTCGAATCCACTCTCGATTCTCCGAGAGGTTCTCCGTGCACTCCTCTGGAGACAGGCCAAGCCGCTGTTCCCTCTGACCCGGGACCCAATCACCTGGGGGGATACCGGGAAACGCAGAAAGATCCTGCCGCTCCCCAAGAAAAGAAGACCTCCGAACCACCGGCCTCATAGCCTGCTTTTGGAACGACGTTCCGGTTTGAGTCGTCTGGGAGGCCTCTCTTTGTCGCTGAAACCGGTGCGACGAGCAGCTGCTTTTTGACTTCCCACGCTGCCTAACAAGGCAGGCCCGGCCCATACTGCTCCCTTCTTCCGACTGCCCTCGAGGGGATCGACCCACTCTGGGGGCAGGATGAAAACGATCTCCTCCACCTCGCGTAGGAAACGGCACGCCTTAGCGAGCGGTGTAAAAAAAGTAGACAGGATGTTGCAGATGCTCTTAGCTATGGGAGGACCCGCCCTCATTCGACGCGGCCCAAGGGAGGCCCCGGGCGTAGTTCTACAAAAGACCAAAGTTCGAATCCTGGACCGCCACGGCTCAGAGTACAAAAGGAACGTTTTGGAATACCAGCGAACGCGAGGAGAGTTTTTACGCGGCCTTGCTGCCCATCCGGTGGGCCGATCCCTGGCACTGATCGCCTTGGGCAAGGAAGGAGTGGAAGCCTTGGAGCAAGGGAGGCTACCCAAGTGGCCGACCGGCGCATGGGTTACGGTCAGTTCGCCGCCCATGGTTAAGATTGGGAGTAAAAAGACTTGGGAACGATTGCCCATCCGAGGTCCCATTTTTCCGAAAGATCGGCCCCTAGGTCCCCTTCCCCACAACCTCAAAACGGCGAGGGGAAAGCCGGTATCCTACCCGCCGCACGCAGCGAAAGACCAAAAAAGCCAGTCCTCCGAAGGGTACCAGTGCCATCACATCGTCCAAAAAAGCACGCTATCTGTGAACGACCCCACTGGCGTTAACGATCCCTGCAATCTTGTGGTCGTTCAAACCCTCCGGAGCGGAAACAATCAGCGCAATTGGCATCATTATTGGCACGCAGGTTTTCTCCACCCACAAACCCACCTGGCAGCTGGAAGCCTGGCCACCGTCTACTTCGTGCGCCCGCTTTTCCCGATTTACCCTCCCATTTGCCAGGCGTTTCACACCGTAGAAGAGGTACAGGAAGCCTTGCAGAAGCTTGACCCCAATGCCAAACTTCCCCGTGCTTGGGCCCAGAGGTTAGTGGCTTTTTCCGAAGCAGTTGGTCATCGAGAACCCCTGGTACCAGAAAAGTGCCGCGAGGCGATTCGGGCGTTTCAGGAAATCCATCTTTCCCCCGATCACGACCCGGAGGATGAAGAAAGGCGCCGGCAACGCGCGGCGGAGCTTGGGGCTCCTTGGGCCTGTCAATGGCTTCCACCTGGTGCACAAGTCCTAGGGAAGTGTGTTCCCAAAGACCAGGAGCACAAAACTCCTCTCGCAGTAATTTCGGAACCCACCCGAGGTCCCTTAGAACCCCTCTCCGGCAGCGAACACACCCGTAGCGGTCGGCATCGTCGGAGTCCTCGCCATCCAGGATCAGCTGGAAAACAAAAGAAGCCTGGAACAAGGAAGGAGCTGAACCGCTAGCCGAAAACCAACAAAGAAGAAAGGAAGAAAAGACCCCATGAATCCATCCCGACAACCAAAGTACCTACCGTACTTCGAAAAGCTAAATGCCTTGCAAACCGAATTCGGCTTTCCGCCGTTTGAAGGAAAGCCCATCGAAAAAATCCGAGCTTATCGAGACCGGCTCCGGGAGGAGTTCGGGCTTGAGCTTCCGGAAGACTACGTGGAGTTTCTCCAACGAGCCGATGGTTTTGCAGAAAATGGAGTGGTTTTCTACGCAATCGATCAGGATGACGAATCCGATCAGCTCCTTCCAGGATTGCTCGCGGAAAATGCTGAGTACCAAGAGGCGGCAGAAGAATTACGCGAGTATCTCGTGCTCGGACATTCCGATCTTTACCTCTACGCGTACCACCTCCCGACGCGTAGCTATCGGGCGCTGGAAGAAGATACGCTGGAAATCGGGAAGGAATTTGAGGACTTTGAGGATCTTATGACCTGTGTCCTCAAGTACGAAGTCCTTGGCCTCTTTGAAGAGGACGAGGAAGGATCCGAGGAGGCCACTTCCTAAGCGTCTTGCCAAAAGCCATCCCTCGCGGAACAAGCTTGCTTTTCTCACCTCCAAAGGTAGTGGAAAGTCACGTCCGAACCGTGCCCCTACCAATGACGCAGTACTTGTAGGAACAAAGATCCTCGAGCCCCATGGGTCCCCGGGCATGGAATTTGCCCGTGCTAATTCCAATTTCTGTGCCAAACCCAAACTCTCCACCATCGGTAAACCGGGTGGAGGCATTCCAATAGACCACAGCTGAATCCACCTCCCGAAGGAACCTCTCTGCTGCCTCGGCATTGTTCGTGACTATGGCATCAGAATGGTGCGAGCCGTACTGCTCAATGTGTTCGATAGCGCCATCGAGCCCAGGGACGACCCGCACAGAGAGGATAAGGTCCAGATATTCTGTCGACCAGTCTTCTTCTGTGGCCGGTAGGATCCCAGGACCTCCATATTTTAGCGCCAGGGGATCCCCTCGGATTTCTACACCTGCCTCCCGCAAAGGCTGCAAAAGCTCTCGAAGCTTTCCACACGCTAGCTCCTCGTCTACCAGAAGCGTCTCCATGGCATTACAAACCGAGGGACGCTGGCATTTAGCATTCACAAGGATCTCTTGGGCCATGGCCAAGTCAGCGTCCTTGTGGACGTAGACGTGACAGATTCCCTCGGCATGTTTGAGAACTGCCATTCTCGCGTTTTCAACCACCGTTTCGACGAGCCTCTTGCCTCCCCTCGGAATGACCAAGTTGATCCACCGGTCCAAACGACAAAGAAGAGGAACCATCTCCCGTTCCACGGTAGGAACCAGTTGCACCGTATCCGACGGCAACCCGGCCTTATCCAACCCATCTCGAATCGCCTCAACCAGCACGGTGTTGGTCCGAAACGCCTCGCGTCCCCCCCGAAGGATAACGGCGTTTCCGGCTTTAATGCAAAGCACAGCCGCATCCACGGTTACATTAGGCCGAGCCTCGTAGAAAATGGCAATTACTCCAATTGGGACTCGAACTTTCTGGATGCGAAGCCCATTGGGCCGAGTCCACTCGCGAATAACCGTCCCCAGCACCGAAGGCAAAGCAGCAACCTTCCCGACCGATTCAAGAAGTCCATCCCAACGAGCTGAGTTGAGAACCAGCCGATCCACAAGCGCGCTCGAAAGTCCCTCTTTTTTTGCACTAGAAACGTCCGCCTCATTCGCTTTCAAGATCTGGTCACGGCGGCTGTGGAGAGCAGCAGCAATCAAGCCCAAAGCCTCATTAAGGTGTTCTGCCCCACTTTTAGCCAGCTTTTGGCTTGCTGCATGGGCCCTTCTTCCCAGCTCTTCTGCCAGTTGCATTTGCTCTGAAAGATCCTTCATGGCGCAAAAAGGGTACCCAGCTCCTCACCCTGTGCAAGGCGAATAAGGATGTTTTTGGCACGACCATCGGCCACGACGGTCGGAATCCCAGCCTGACCGGCGATTTCTGCGGCTTCCAATTTCGTGATCATACCGCCCACGGACCGTTCGCTGCGGCTATCCCCAGCCCACGCCCGAACCCGGGCATCGATTTTCTCAACACGGGAGACAATTCCGGCTCTCCCATCACGGCCCTTCCACAGGCCCCGAACAGTAGAAAGAATCACCAGAGCGTCGGCCTTGGCCATAATGGCCACGTGAGCCGACAACCGGTCGTTGTCCCCAAATTTAATCTCCTCAAACGAAACAACATCGTTTTCATTGATAATAGGAACAAATATTTTGAGCGCCAAAAGCCGTTCGATTGTACGCTGAGCATTTCCATACAGGGTGCGGCTATCGAGATCCAAGTACGTCAGGAGGAGCTGGGCCACATGAAGGCCATAACGGTTAAAGGCCTCCTCATAGTGGCGCATGAGCTTCGGTTGGCCAATGGCTGCGCACGCTTGGAGCTCTTCCATTTGCTTCGGCCTGCGGCTCAGCCCCAAAGCATACATTCCAGCCCCAATAGCTCCCGAACTGACAATCACGATCTCCTTTCCCTGCTGCTTGAGCTCTGCCACTTGGGCGACAAGCTCTGCAATCCGGCCAGGATCTAACCGACCCTGAGGGTCGGAAAGAATTCCTGTCCCAAACTTAAGCACCCAGCGTTTCCCGGGGAGCCGCGGCTGATCCGAAGAAGTCCTTCGCATACGGGTCTCTTTTCACTCAACTATACAATGGGGACGGTCCCTCAAGGAAAAAGCATGGAAGCTCTGAACCAGCGCAACGAACCGCTCGGGTTTCGGTAGATAGACCCTCGGGATCATCCCAAGCTCGAAGCCCCCTCTATGGCCCTAGCGAACCCAGGCCTACTCAGCATTGGAGAGCTCGCCTCTCCCCCTTTTTTGAGACATAAAAGGCACTAGATGGCAATTCTCTTTCTCCCACAGTGAGGTCCTCCTCCCGAACGAATTCGGTTGCATCCTCAAGCGGATGGGCACAAGATCTACCCCGCGCTTCGGTTCACGGACCCCAGGGCGTCCCAACTGGAATCACAAGACCGCGGAGAACGTCCCGCGGTCAGCGGTAAAAGACCCCGATGGATCCGCTAGCTTCAGGAGCTTTTCCCCAGGCATGGCAAGTGCTTGGGATGCACTGCTTGTCCCTATCATTCCCAACGGCGATTGCCAAAAGCTCTGGCCTTGTACCAAAGCATGGGGATGATCTTCCAGTATGACCAGGTACGAAGCCATTGGTTCATCCGGGCGCCGTAGTCCCTCTCATCGCGGATACCACTGTGCTCACCGATGGACGCGTCGTTCGAACCACGCTGCGCGCGCTTTTGAATGAAACGCTTTGTGGCCATGGGCAGAACGTACTTAAAACTTGCGGCGTTCCCCTGTTCGCGACCTGCGGAACCGCCGCGACGCGCGTGGGCCTATTTTCGATGCCGGCTTCCCCTGGACCGCACCTTCTTCCCGTACCAACGGAGCACCTCGATGGGACGACGCAAGTAGGGAAAAGCCCGAGCCGTCTCCGGAAGCCGCTGCCAGAAGCACGCCCTTTGTCTAGATCCACCGCTGCACGACCTTTCCCGTGGTCCCGAGGCAAGAGGAAAGATTCAGAGCTCCTCGTCCCAGAGCGAACCCCTACACATGCGGAAACGCCGTGAACAAGCCCCGTGCGCTGGCTCCCTATAGAACCTTCAGGGATGATGGCTGGGGTAATGCCGGCGGCACGGGTAGGAAGATAGGGAAATGATCCCGCATCACCTCCAGACCGAGTCCCTCGTCGCCGTGATCCCGCTTCAGGTTGCGTAAGCCCTTCCTCTGAGCGCCGCGTTTAGAGGAAAAAACCAGGACACGCCTGCGGGATTTGATTAACCATGCGATAGGGTAAGCGATCTTGGAGAGAGCGTTGGACGTGGATTTCCAGGTCCTCTTTTGTATTATGATGGCAGGGTGAAACGACAGGAATTTCTAATGGGGCTCGTGGATAGGCAGACAAATTAGAGGGATCCCAGCTTTGTTTCGGCTCGCCGTGTTTCTAAAAAGAAGCCGGGACAGGATAACGAAAAGATCCCAATACAAACCTTAAACCAGTTGACGTTTCTCTGCACCGTACGTTAGGTTGTCGAAATCGGTGAAGGTGATTCCCAAAATTCTCTGCGCAGTCCTCCTAGCTCTGCTTTGGCTGTCA
The DNA here is from genome assembly GCF_905250085.1 of Candidatus Methylacidithermus pantelleriae. GTDB lineage: Bacteria > Verrucomicrobiota > Verrucomicrobiia > Methylacidiphilales > Methylacidiphilaceae > Methylacidithermus > Methylacidithermus pantelleriae. Next base: position 12,701 of record NZ_CAJNOB010000045.1, on the reverse strand, counting down.
AACTCCCCCAATTCGTCCGGTTGGGACGATTGGACGGCAGAAGACCTCTCTTCCCAAGCACAAGAGGTTTACTTACCGCAGTTGTCTCCCCTTCCCTTCATCAGTGAGGATGTGCTAGCCCTAGTTAGCCCGCCGTCGAACGAGGACTTTCTCGATTGGCTTTTCCACCAGGATAGCCTTTTACCCGATTGCTGGTCCCATAGTCCACCTGCACCCCCACCTAAACCTCAGTGGTAGCCATTCCCTTTGTGATGGGCAAAAGCAACCCGTGGTGGGGCCCTTTTTCGTGTGTGCACCTTCTGCGGTAACGCCTCTAGCAAACCAAGAGCCAGGAAAGACTACTACCAGAAGGTGACTACGCTAAGGAGCTGACTCTCCGAGTGGCCAGCAGCGCTTAACTGGGAGAAAGTTTTGAGCTAGCAAAGTAGAGAAAGATGGCTGGACTGATTCGCTTTTCTATTCAAGAGCGCTTCTTTGTCGTGGTCGGAGCCACGGCACTTCTTACTCTAGGGCTGTGGCGTCTTGGTTCTCTCCCGATTGATGCAGTTCCAGACATCAGTAATGTGCAAGTCCAAATTAACACCCCGGTTGCATCGCTTGGCCCAGAGGAAATCGAAAAGCTCGTCACGATTCCCATGGAAATTGCCATGGCCGGTCTGCCGAATTTGGTGGAGATGCGATCCCTTTCCAAGTTCGGCCTTTCACAGGTTACCCTGATTTTCACAGATAAAAGCAACATTTACCGCTGTCGCCAGCTCGTAAACGAAAGGTTGGCTACGGCGAAGGATTTTCTTCCTGAGGGTTTGTCGCCCGAGATGGCACCCATAAGCACCGGACTGGGCGAAATTGTCTATTATTCTCTGTCTTTTTCCGAGGATGCACCCAACCGTCCTGCCAGTCCCTTGGAACAGCTCATGGAACTAAAGCTCATTCAACAATACTTGGTCCGACCCGCAGTTCGTTCTGTCCGAGGTGTCGCGGACGTCAACACCACGGGCGGATATGAAAAGCTCCTCCTGATCGAGCCGGATCCCCCTAAGCTTTTCCGAGCAGGAGTCACGCTTAAGGAAGTCGCTGATGCGGTGAGCGAAAACTTGCAGAATGCCGGCGGCGGGATTCTCGAACAGGCCGGAGAACAAGTGGTCGTCCGTTCGCTCGGAAAAGTTCTCAACGTGCAGGAAATTGAAAACCTGCCGATCCGGATCGTACCAGGTGCACGAACCATTCTCGTCCGGGATATCGGCAAAGTCGGCATCGGTGCACGGGTACGAACTGGGGCCGCGACAGAAAATGGGCGAGAAGCCGTTTTAGGGACCGTCCTTATGCTGATGGGCGAAAATGGCCGAGAGGTTGCCCGTCAGGTTCGGGAGAAACTTCAGGAAATCCAGAAAACCCTTCTTCCGAAAGGTGTCGTTATTCGCCTGCTCTACGACCGATCTCAAGTCGTAGAACGAACGATTGCAACCGTCCGACAAAACCTTACGGAAGGGGCTCTGCTAGTGGCGGCTGTGCTCTTCCTTACCCTAGGGAATGTCCGGGCTGCTCTTTTGGTAGCCTCCGTGATCCCGCTTGCCTTCTTGTTTGCGACCTCCCTCATGGGACCTCTAGGAGTATCCGGCAATCTCATGAGCTTAGGGGCCCTTGACTTTGGGCTCATCGTGGATGGAGCGGTCGTGATGGTCGAGGCCATCTTGCGGGAGCTTGTTCACCTTCAGTCCCATAGGGGAAGATCCCTTGAAGCTTATGAGCGTCGTCACGTTATTGAAAAAGCCTCCATTCAAGCTGCCCCAGCGGTGTTTTTCGCGGTTATCATTATCACGGTGGTCTATTTTCCCATCCTAAGCCTTACAGGCGTAGAAGGGAAAATGTTTCGTCCAATGGCAACGACAGTGATTCTCGCTTTAGTTGGTTCTCTGCTTTTGAGTTTTACCTACGTCCCTGCAGCAGCATCCTACGTTTTTGTTGGGCGCTTGAGGGAAAGCGCCCCTCCTTTGATGCGTCTCATGGAGGTTCTGTACAGAAAGTCTCTCCCGTGGTCTCTCGGGCACGGTGCTATTCTTCTGGTTGTGTCCCTGGCTCTCCTTGCAGTGAGCTTCCATGTCTTTCGAGGATTAGGGGCGGATTTTGTTCCAAAGCTCGATGAAGGTTCTTTTGTGGTTTCGTTTTATAGGACCCGAACCATGGCACTCTCTTCCTCCTTAGACTGGGAAGAAAGGGCAGAACGCTTGCTGTTACAAAGAGTTCCGGAAGTGGACTATGTGTATTCTCGGATCGGGATGTCAGACACTCCCACCGATCCTGCGAGCCCCAACGAGAGCGACCTCTACGTGATGCTTAAGTCACCAGACCGATGGCGCAAGAAAAACGGAAGACCGATTTCCAAAGATGAATTATCACTGGAGATCTTTCGTCTTTTATCCCTACACGCTCCAGGCCAAAAGTTCCTCTTTTCTCAACCGATCGAAAACCGGTTCAATGAAATGCTCATGGGGATTCGTGCGGACGTCTCCATTAAGATTTTTGGTCCAGACTATGATGTTTTGGAACGCCTAGCCAAAAGAATCCAAGAGATTGTCTCCTCCGTCCCAGGGGCAGCGGACGTGGCGGTCGAATCGGCTGGCTGGTCCCCAACCCTTGAGTTTGTGCCCGACCGAAAGGCAATGGCGCAGTACCATGTTCACGCCTCAGAGCTTAACGACGCCGTTACCATTGGTTTATTAGGAAAGGACGTAGGACTCATGATCGAGGGATGGCGACGATACTGGGTTGCGGTGCGCTTGCCCGATTCAGTCCGGAGTCATTGGAAATGGATCTGGGACCTTCCCGTTCGGAATGAGGAGGGGCGGCTGCTTCATCTGGGGCAGATTGCTCAGGCTCGAGTCGAAGACCGTCCCAGATCGATCGCCCGGGAAAACTGGGAACGACGTCGCGCAGTACTCGTTAATATCCGAGGCCGTGACCTGGAAGGCTTCGTCAGAGAAGCGGAAGCCAAGGTGCGCGCCCAGCTCTCACTCCCTGAGGGGTACCGGATTACGTTCGGGGGCCAGTTTGAAAATTTGCAAGCTGCCAAGGAACGGTTGCGTGTTGCGGTTCCTCTAGCTTTAATCCTGATCTACCTCCTCCTCTATGCTGCGTTTCGTAGCTTTCGACAGGCAACCTTGGTTCTTGCTTCAGTCCCCTTCGCCGCTACCGGTGGGGTATTTGCTTTAAAATTACGCGGTCTCCCGTTTAGTATTTCAGCCGCAATCGGCTTCATCGCCGTGTCGGGAATCGCGGTTTTAGGGGCCATTGTTCTCGTTCGGGCTTTTAACACACAGATCTGGTCTTCCCACAAACCGGTTCGAGAAACGCTTTGCGAAGCCTGTTTTTCCCAATTTCGCCCGATTGCCATTGCTGCTCTTGTCGCCAGCTTAGGTTTCGTACCGATGGCCATCTCCCACGGCCCGGGGGCGGATGTCCAACGCCCTTTGGCGATTGTTGTGATCGGAGGGATTCTGTCGGCAACGGTTCTGAGTCTCTTTCTTGTGCCGATTCTTTACCGGTGGGCCTATCGGTCCGGTCCGCCTCGAGTCCCGCAGGAGCCACCAACCACTCCCGTTCTAGCTGGGGTTGAAACGGACGAGAGCCCCCAAGAAAACTCTTGGAGCCAGCGTGCTCCGTAGAAAAGCCTCTAAAACCTTGCAGGGTGGCCGCGTCAAAGACCCCGAGGAGGCGGGAGTTTTTTCATCGTTTTTAAGTCGCCGCGCGTATCGATCCGGCTTTTGAGGAAAGCTCCTTCTAGGGTGGCTAACAGCCAAACAAGACACCTAAGGTTGTTCATGGCAGTATTTCTCTGAATGTGAGTACGTGGGCCAAGCGGCAGGGTGTTGGGTGCAGGACGGCTTGGCGGATGTAAAGGGGGGCGTTTGCCCGTTCCCGGAGAATCGTTGCCAACTGGGAAGCTCATTGTTCATGCGGACTCTTCGCAACCCGATGGGGTGGCCTTCTACGCGCGGGTGTGCAAGCGCCGGTGAAAAAAGCGGATTGAGACAGCAAGCTGGTTTAGGTTCTCTCAGTTTACTCTCAAGCAAACGGCTGCGGATCGTCAAGGCCGTCAGGTGGTCGGCTCGGGGATGAACGGCGATCGCAAAGAGCTCGTTGGGCAGGTTTGTCATCCGAAGGTCGGCGCTGTCCTGGTCGAGCACCGCCTCCAACTGATCCGTATCGGTTTCGAGTACCGGTAAGCGGGATTGGCCGGCTAGAGTCGATCGATCCTGGTGGCGGGCCGAATGGGATGACCGACGATATCGTGCGCGACCTGCAGGAGGTGATCGTTTCATTGTGTGCCAGGCTTTACGAGAAGAAATCCGCGCAGAGCCGTGCCAAGAAGGCGCTCGAAACCATCGCATGAGCAAGCTCGCTGTTTTCCCTAACCCGACGCAGTTGCGGGTGACGCCCGAGCAGGAGCGCAGCAGAGCCCTTTCGTGCAGATGCGTGCTGGCGTTTCACGGAAGAAAATTAAGCGATCCTGGCTGCCGCGGTTTAGTCTTACCGTCCAAGAGTTTTATACCCTGCCCGTCCAAGCTCGAAGGAAAGATCGCTTCGATTGGCGAACGGCGGTCCTAGTTCTGATGGAAAAGCTAGGGAAGAAATTCGGAAACTGGGAAGAGGTCATCTGCGACCTTGAGGAGAAAAGGGCGCGATCGAACGGTTTTGATCAAAAAAGCGGCGGCTGGCTATCCTTCCGAGCAAGCTTGACGCGGTCCTCGCCGATCCGGTGGGTCTCTGTTTCGGTTGCCGCCGCATCTTCCCGTAAAAAGTTTTCATGGGAAGAAAACGGGTAGGTCAACCATGCGGACCGGAAGAGGGATTGGCAGGCGCAGCGAGGGAGCCCGTTCTGTGTGCTGGGGTCGAAGGACGAGGCCGCCGGCAACCAGTCCTGCCAAGCCGTAGTCGCCTCGGACGGCGGCCTTCGGCTGCAGTTATGGTTGCCGGATGGATGGGGGAGCGCGAGCCAATATCTGGTTCTTACGGGCATGCGCTTCGCCCACGGCCAGGAGGCGATCCTCCAGGCACTAACTGCCAGCTGGATCGTGACCGGGACAACAAGCCTCGGAAACTCGTCTGGAAGCGGGAGGGATCCGCGGTAAAGCTACGGCTTTGTGCGGGAGCGCAAGGGGTCGCGGGTGTTTGCCAAGCGTCGAGGCGCGAAGCCGTTTCCCTGCTGATTCGCCGCCTTGCCGGAGCGGTCGGCATCGACACGAACGAGGTATCGTCTCGCTTTGGCCCAAACGGGCGGCTTGGGCAATCGCGTGAGAATCCGCGGGATCCAATTGAATCTCTATGGCAAGAACGAGGAGCAAACGAAAGCGATCCTTGGTGATGCGTGGAAAGAAATTGCCCGGGGGTATGCTCAATCGGGTAAGGCGCTTGTCATCGAGCGAGGGGATTTGCGCAAGAAAAAGCTTGAGCTTGAGTCGGTGGATCCCGTTCGGACTCGCCCGCTCTCTTCCTTCGCCTGAGCTGAAGCGATCGCGATGGTGAAGTCGGCTTCTTTTGCTGCCGCAGTCGAAATGATCGAAGTCGACTGGGTCTACACGTCTCTCATCGGCGCAGTCAATTACGCGCGCCATCATGCCACAAGGTCTAGCTAGAGCGCGGTCTTGTGCTCTCGCCCGGAAACCATTCGGTCTCTTTGAACATCTAATCCGTGCCAGAGACAGTCGTATCTACTCCGCAATGGGGGTCATGTCACCTTCGCCCTAGCCGCAAGCAATGGGAGAAGCATGCATGGTCGTGTCTATAACGGGGGTTCGGAAAAGACTTCAAGAGGCGTAAGCAGCGTATAAGCAGTCGGCAGGCAATGGACAACCTCCCGCACCTCTTTCCTCGAAAACGTGAGACTGGGCGCTATCCGGGCTTTGCCAGCGGAATCCCAGCACGCAAATCGTCGGCAGCACTGTCCGGCCGGCGTCCCGGACCATCCTCCCTGACAGGGGAACGATTGTCTAGGGTTTTAGGAACGGTTCACTAGGCTGGCCCGGACCGTTCTACCAGGACAAGCTGGCCAAGCAGTATGGTAAGGTTTCTCAAATCGCCTAAGCTGCATATTCTTGCCTCGTAACGGAGAGTGAGGTCCCAAGAAAGACTGGGGAGTTTGGGCTAACAAGCTAGCTCATTTTACGAAAGCCATCGTGGCATCGCTTCGCTCTTCAAACTCTGATACCCTTTGGCAGAGGCTGAGCCATAAAGAGTTGCGGTCCTGCCACTGTGGTGGCCTCAAAGGAAAACCCATCCCAACGTGCTCCTGCAACCCAGAAAGCCCTCTCTTATGGGCCGAGAACTAGCTCAGAGACTAACCTTACCAAGGGAAGTCCACCGCCGTTAGGGAAAAGCGTTGCTGGCGTTGAGCATCGGCTAGGCGCAACCAAAGGCTCGCCTGGTATTCGATCCCAGAGGGCAAAAGGCGCAGCACAGCCCGCCTCGCACCATGCACTCGCGATGTTCCACACGGCCCAGGAGCGCATCCAGAAGACCTAGGTCTAGAAAGCAGACCTCTGGGTTCTCTTTTGCCAAATGATGATAAATGCAGTTAAAAGCCCGGATAAAAGGGGGATCGGCATCAGCCACAAGCTCGGCTTCGTACCCTAGCTCGCTCATAATGGCCACGACTTCCTGGAGACGCTCGTTGTCTTTTTTCCCTGCCAGGCGCGCAGAAAAATTCTCGGCGAGTTTCTGGCCCAGCTGGTAGAGAATTTTTTGGGTCGATTCGGAGCCAAAACTCTTCAGGTAGTGTTCTAGGAGCAGGCGAGCAAACCAATCGTAATGCTTGGGGAAGACATGGAGACCACTTTCGGTTAGCACGTAGAGATGGCTAGGTCTACCCCGAGTTTTGACTAGCTCGCTGCGGGCGACCAACCCGTCTCGTTCCAGGGCGATAAGGTGTTGTCCCACGGCCGCCTTGGAAATTCCTAGTTCTCTGGCCAGCTGGTCCATCGTAAGACCTCCTTTTTTTTGCAATAACCTTCCGAGGATACCAGCTTGGCGGCTTCGAAGGGCGAATAGGTTTTCCATAGATGGATTGGGTTCCAGAGGCGGAAAAAAATCAAGTTTATCAATTTTATTCTTTACAAAGTTTCATTTTTTTAGAACACTTTGCCCACCATGAAGCCCATCCCCTTCCGTTGCGTCCTTGCAGGGTTCCTTTGGATCACGCTATGTGGCCTGGGGGGCGCTCCACCCCTCTTCGCAGCTTTCCACCGCATTACCCTCAAGGCGGCGCGAATGCCTTCCGGCCAACTCGCTTACCAGATGGAACGTCACCTCATGGAAGAAAATGGCAAAACTCGTGACCTAACCTCCCTCTATGCCAAAGGTCCCACGATCCCCGGCCCCACCCTTGTCCTCCAGGAGGGCGACAAAGCCGAGGTCACCCTGGAACACGGCATTGAGGGCTCCCATGACCCAGTCAGCATCCACGTTCATGGAGTCCACTATAAGTTCCCCAGCGACGGCACAACGAAAATGCTCAACGGGGTCCAAGACCAAGTCGCTTACCCAGGGAAGCCTTACACCTATGAATGGGATGCTGCCCTCGGCACTGCCGGGACTTGGCCGTACCACGATCACGCATTTGGAGACCCTATGGTTGGAGCCGAGGATAAGGGCCTTTTTGGCACCGTTATCGTCAATCCAAAAGGCAACAAAATTGCTGCCTTGATCGATGGACAAATTACCCAAGTGGATCTTTCCCAGATCAAGCGGGAGTTCATCGTATGGATGCACGAAACCACGATTTGGGGCCAGGAGTTAAATCATATTGTCCACCGGGAAGTCCCGTTATGGACCAACCCCATGTTTGGAGCTAAACTAGGGGATCTTGTCCGTTTCCACGTCCTTGGCCTCGGAACAGCGTTCCACACCTTCCACCTTCATGGTCACCGGTGGCTGGATCCGGGCACCCAAGCCATTGTAGATACCGTCGTCATTGGCCCGGTGAGTCGTACCAGTTTCGTGGTGAAAGCTGGAGAAGGTGTAGGCCCAGGATACTGGCACTACCACTGCCACGTCGTCCAACACATGCAAAGCGGAATGATGGGGAAATTCCGCGTGATTCCTTAGTTCGTCGTTAATTCTCCACCGAAAGGAAGCCACCATGAAAAAATCTGCCTTCACACGATTTTCCTTATTCTTGTCCTGGATGCTCTTTTTGCCGCTCGCCCGCTCCTCCGGCCAACAAGGCGAAGAAGCCATCTTGAGCCAAGCAGGGATTCTTCCCACAGCGACCCTCGAAATGACCGACGAGCCTGGCACTTGGTTCAAAAACCCGGTTCGCGGCGACGCCTTGGCAGTTATAAAGCCAGGGGAAGCGGTCCTTATCAAGATGACCGACACAAACACCGAGCACACCATTACCAGCCTGCTCTGGCCCGTTGGAGCGAAAGGAGTCCCAGTAGACCAGGAAAAGCCATCCTCCAGTAGCGTGACGGTTCAGCTAACGGAACCCGGCCTCTACGTTTTTACCTGCAAGGTTCATCCCTACATGTTTGGTGCCGTCATCGTGGATGACCCTGCCACGGACGGTCTAGATCTAGGCTCCCAGTGGGAGCTTCTGACCGGCGCCAAGATTCCCGTAACAAGCGATCTAGCCAAAAAGCTCCTGCGCACCTTTTTTGTCGCCACCACACCAAGCCTTTGGCGCGACTACCGGAAGCCGACATGGGACGTTACTCTTCCGGATATCCCGGTCAGAGCTGGAGGAAAAACGTTCTCCCTACGAACCTTAAGTTTTTCTGCCTCAAACAAGCTTTTCTCACCCCCTGTCCCAGGCGTCGGGGAGGTTTGGGTCGACACCCAGTTTGAGAAAATCTCAGGCAAGACAAAGTTTGGCTCGGCAACGGAGTTAGACACCACTACCTGGAAGATTCTGAAAAAGGTCAAGGGGATCCCCACCAACCTGAATCACCCTCACAATATGTGGACGGATGTAGCCTACCAATACATCTACCAAACCGAGTGGTTCGACAAGCGAATGCAGGTGTTTGATCGGCAAAAGGGTAACATCACCAGCGTAATCCACGTTGGTAATTCGCCCTCGCACGTTATGACAAGACCGGGGACTGACACCCTGTATGTGGCCATCAATGGGGAAGAGAGGGTTGTGAAGCTTTCCCCTGGCGCCAACCCCAGCCCTATGGGAGCCATCCCTACCGGTCCCCACACAGGCCCGCACGGACACTGGCTTAGCGATGACGGGAAGTGGCTCATCACCCCTAATGCCCTGGCGGGCAGCGTATCCGTCGTTGAGCTGGACAGTGAGAAGGTTACCGAGATCCCGATTGGAGCAGTGATCCCAATTGCCGTTGGAATGACGCCCGATGGCAAACGCGCCTATATCGCGAATTTTCTGGGTACTCCTCCGAAGGTTTCCACCTTGTCTGTCATTGATGTGGAGGCGAAAAGAAAGGTCGAAGACATTGACCTCGCTGCGGACTACGACCCGCTAACCGGAAAAGTAAACGGGCCCGCTTACGGACTTTTGCCCATTCAAACGCCAGTAAGCCCTGATGGTAAGTATGTCGTAACCGCCAACACCTTGAGCCAAACCATCACGATCGTCGACACAAAAACCAATCGCGTCCTCAAACAGCTGCCGGCCGAGCCGGGTGTGCACGGGGTGGAGTACGGCTTTAAGAAAGGCGGAGGATATTATGCCTATGTAGCTAGCAAATTTTCTAACGCCCTTACTGTCGTCGACTTGGATCGGCTAGAGATCGCTGGAAAGGTTCTATTGGCCGATACTCAGGATAGCCAGATTCAAGCTTATAACGGTTTCGGAGGACAAGGGGTATTAACGATCCCGGTCCCTATGCAGGGCTGGTTGAGGGAAACCCTTAAACTCGTGGGGTCGGGAAAACTTCCTACGCACGTGGAACAATGGCTAGCCATTCTTACGCCACTCCAGAAAGGCTTATAAACCGCGATCCTCGTCGAAGAAGTAAAGTGTGCACCTAGGCAAAAGGTTTCTGAGCGGAATGGACCATAGGTACAACCTCAAACGATAGGGAAGAGACCAAGACTCTTTACGGGTGACCTCCACGCCGTAAACCAGCCAGTGGGACAAGGAAGCTCCGCGATGAGCGGGCGGCCCGCTGGCTGGATCCGTGGCGGTGACAAAAACCTTGGGGCTTTTCCTAGGCTCAGCGAAACCACCGTAAAATGGCGGCGAATTCATGAAGAAGAAGCCGGCAAGAAAAAAAGCCGACAGATCCCGTAACGGGTGCACCCAAAAAGCCAATACCCGGATTGGTAAAGCGTTTTCCTTCTTGAGACGCCAAGCCGGACTCACTCAACGACAGCTAGCAGCCCGATTGGGAACAAGTCAGGCGAGCCTTTCCCGTATCGAGACAAGCCCAGATGAGCACTTGCGTCTTGGGGATATGGCCGCTTACCTCTCCGCGCTGGATCAAGCCCTGGTGGTGATTCTGGGTAAGCCCGTGTCGTTCGCTGAGCTTGTGGAAACCTGTCGTCAAGGGAGGTTGTCTGTGTTGGAGGACTTGCTAGTCGAGCTCCCCTCAGAGAGGAGCGAAAAAGGACAGACCCCCAGCCCGCTTCTCCCCGAAATTCGATGTGTGGAAAGCTCCGCCATCAAGGTGTTTCTTATGCGTTTCCTCCGGGAGTAGAGATCACATTACGTATGAGACACAACCCCCCTTTTTTAAGAAAATTGCCTCTCATAAAAGCTTTCTCTGCCATAAGTCCTTCGAGAGGGCTGACAAGGTTGAGCTCCCCCAAAAGCTTCGCATCGCTGTTTGGAGGCTTTCTGGGAACCGTCGCTTTGCCATGGGGCCATGCCTCCTCGAGCCATAGCAAATGTGGCGTATAAGCATCATTGTGATTAGAAGCTTTTACTCCTGCCATTGGCCCGTGGGGTGACCTCAACATCAGCTTTCAATGTGATCCCCTGGGTTACCTTCGGAAGAAAGACCAATCCTTGGGATGAGGCGCCATCGCGTGTGGGATGCACCGAACTTTGGCAGCTTCGACGCTTACGGCGATGTCCCCTTTTCGACGGGTATAAGGATCTCCGCCCCGTTACTTTCCTCGCAGCTCCACAGCCATAGGTATTAGCGTACATACAGGCTCCGGTCCTTGCTACCCGGATCCGATCTTCTTCTGGATCGCGGGAACGTCAGCCGGATGCCAGCGAGAGCGCACCTTCACTCGCCCCCCTCTGGAAGCCAGCCCGAGGTTCTTCCCCGACGGGTCGACCCACGGATGCGGACCACTACCAGTGCAAGAAACGGACTACCAATACTCCCTCCAGCTTGCAAACCACCACCCGACCAGCGCGTGCTGTCGACGGAGCACCCCGGGTTGGCCCTCCCCCTGAGTCCACTCCAATGAGAGGCGCAAGCCCACGCCTGACAATCCCAGTCCCGGCCAAAGGCAAGGAGACACTCGCTCAAAAAAAAGACCCGCTGACCCATCGGGTCCTATGCAACGACCAAGGAGTGGGTCGGCGTGCGCCACAACAACCAGCCGGGTAGTGGCTCGCAAAGAAACAATGGCTCCCTTGGAGGCCGGAAAACCCTGCTGGATCCCGCCCCTTGCGAGAAACTGCGCCCGAGGGCAAACGCGAACAACCCAGAGCCAATGCAAAGACGTGGACCTACCGAGTGTCGCCTGACCTAGGCCGTCTCCTGCCAGAAGTCGATCGCGGACCGATTCGACCAGTGGTGTGGTCTCCAAGGATGTTGCGGCTCCGATGGTCCGGCCATCACCACCCAAAACCCTGTTGTCGTTATTTCACCCTCTGCCCACTCACCGTAAGCCCATGTTCCCCCCAAAGTCCCTGTCGGGCCACGGGGCGATGGCCGTGGGCGACAGAGGCGCACTTTGACCCATCCAGCTAGCCGCTCCGATTCGCTCTCCGATGGACACATGGCCTGGAGCTCCCATCGATCGCATAACTCTCCTGCTCACCACCCTTAGCGACAAGCCATTGGCTTAGTTCCCTAATCCAGATTATGCCACCCCATTTCTCCCACCGCCTTCCGCTAGCACAAAGGTCTTTCCTACTGACTCATAGAAAACGAGACTGGCTTTTCCCCTACCCGTGGACAACTCCTCTTGTCGTTAGGCGGCTATCTATGGAAAGAGAGAACGCCCTAATCACCGCCGGCTTACGTTTTTGTCCCCATACCCCAGCCACAAGAAAAAAAGGGGATTTTTCTTCGGCGGCCGAATTTTTCCAATAGCCAAGACAAAGCCTGCCTTACTGCCGAAAGCTCCAACCGAACGTTACCGAAACCGAAGGAAAGCCCCCGTGTATGCTAACATGAAGTGCGACGTCCAGCTGGCTATTTTTCTGCAATAGATACAAAAGCCCAGTGCCCAAAATGGGTGAGAACTCAAAGTTTTGAGAAGTTTCTCTTTCCAAAAAAGCCATCTCACCAAACCAGGCCGTCTGAGAGGAAAGTTCGCACTCCACATTAACCACTTGGAGAGAGCTCCAAACGACCGGATCTCCCGTTTCCAACCAAACACCTGTCATGGCCTCTACCTCCCAACCCGGCCCAACCTCCCCACCCCAAGGAAACAAAACGCCAAGTGCGTAACTCCGCTGTGGCTCAGTCCTCACCCCAGTGGGAAGAAGGACAAAAGGAAGAATCGCTCCGGCCGTCTTCCCGGCATCATTCCCCCAAAGGTTGTATTTGAGC
>NZ_CAJNOB010000044.1 GCF_905250085.1 Candidatus Methylacidithermus pantelleriae | reverse complement strand
TATTTGGACAATGCCGCAACTACACAGAAACCTTCTCCTGTCCTGGAGGCCATGGAGCGGTTTTACCGAGAACATAATGCCAACATCCAGCGTGGCGTTCATGAACTCGCAGAGGAAGCAACCCAACTCTACGAGGAAGCGCGCCAGGAAGTCGCCCAGTTTCTGAAGGCAGGCTCTCCTCGGGAAATTGTTTTCGTTCGTGGCACAACGGAAGCTCTCAACCTGCTGGCCTGGTGTTTAGGACGCGCGGTTCTTCATCCGGGCGATGAGATCCTTCTTACGGAAATGGAGCATCATTCCAATATCGTCCCCTGGCAGTGGGTTGCCGAAGTCACCGGCGTGCGCCTTCAGGTGGCCAGGATTTTGGACAATGGAGAGATTGATTGCGAAGATTGGGAACGAAAGCTTACTGATAAGACTCGGATTGTTACCTTTCCTCATGCCTCCAACGTACTCGGAACCCTCAATCCGGTTCGGCATCTGGCAAGGCTCGCTCACCGGTTTGGAGCCGTCGTGGTGGTCGATGGTGCCCAGGCTGCCGGCCATATTCCGGTAGATGTTCAAGAGCTGGAGTGTGATTTTTATGCCTTTTCGGGTCACAAGGCGCTGGGTCCCATGGGAATCGGGGTTCTTTACGGTAGGTGGGAATGTTTGGAACGCTTACCCCCCTACCAAGGGGGAGGTGGAATGATCCAGGCGGTTTTTTGGGACCGAACGCTTGTAGCTCCCCCTCCCCGACGGTTTGAGGCGGGCACTCCCAATGTCGCGGGAGCGGTGGGCTTGGCAGTGGCGCTTCAATACCTGCGTTCCGTGGGAATGGATACGATCCGGTCGCACGAACAAAAGTTAATCGACTACGCCCAGAACCAGTTGTCCTCCCTTCCCGGAATCCGGCTCGTGGCCGATCCTAAGGAGCGAATAGCGATCGTTTCTTTCGTGGTGGAAGGAGTGCACGCCCACGACGTGGCTACGATCTTGGATCGTGAGGGGGTTGCTGTACGAGCCGGGCACCACTGTGCGATGCCACTGATGAACCGGTTGGGTTTTTCCGGTACGGTTCGAGCCTCTTTTGCCCTCTACAACACCTTTCAAGAAGTCGATCAACTGGTGCTGGGGCTTAAAAAAGTGTGGGAGATCTTCGGCCATGGATGAGCTCGAAGAACTGTATCAAGAGATCCTTTTCGAACATTGTCGCAACCCGCGAAACTTTGGGGAGCTGCCGGAGGCAAGTCACCGAGCCCTTGGATACAATCCCCTGTGCGGAGACCGCATCGAAGTGGGATTGCGGATGGAAGGGAATCGCATCCAACAAATCCGATTCCGTGGGGAAGGTTGTGCGATATCGTTTGCCTCCGCTTCGGTAATGACCGAAACCGTCCAAGGAAAGACGGTAGCGGAAGTGCTACAGTTATTGGAACGGTTCCAAAAGTTTTTGACTTCTCCCGACGATAGCGGGTTGCCCCGCGATGTGTTAGAAGGAGACCTTTGGACACTCCAGGGGGTACGTCACTTTCCTGCGCGAATCAAATGCGCGACCCTTCCATGGCACACCCTTCGAGCGGCGCTGGAAAACCGTTCCGAACCGGTTTCAACGGAATAGACAGACCCGCCGGACCCCTCAATACAGGCAAACCTGTAAGCCTCCCTTGGCAATCCCCCACGATTTTTCGAAATTTCCCTCATGCCCGCGACCGAACTTCACAGGATTTCCTTTTGGGACGATTCTACCTTTCTCCAATCTTTGGTTCGCAAAACCCCTGAGATTTGCCAAGATACAAGAAACGAATGGCTCACTTTCCGAAAAGAATGAATCCAACCAAGAAAATTCTCTTTTCCCAGCGTATTGGTGGCGCGCGGTTCGGCGAAGGAACCGGTGGGTACAAGTTTGCCCGGATTAAGCAAGCCAAGCGCCAAGCAATCGAAAAGGATCCCACAAAAAAGCTTCTCGACTTTGGGATCGGTGAACCAGACGGGATGCCTCCTCAAGAAGCCATTGAGGTTCTCTGTCAAGAAGCGACCAAACCCGAAAACCAGCGGTATGCTGACCTGGGCGGTTCCCGGCTCAAAGAAGCTGCGGCCCGCTATTTGCAGAAGGTCTACGGAGTCACAGTCGATCCCCACCTCCACATCCTCCACTCGATCGGGACGAAAAGTGCTTTGCCGATCTTGGCACTGGCGCTAGTGGATCCGGGTGATCTTGTCCTGGTCACTGTTCCAGGCTACCCCGTCTTCGGGACCCACGCCGAGTACTGCGGAGGAGTGCTGTATCCCTTGTTCCTTACAGAGGAGAACCATTTTCTACCCGATCTTGAAACCATCCCCGAAGAGATTCTTACCCGGGCTAAAGTTTTTCTGCTCAATTACCCCAATAATCCTACCGGAGCAACAGCCAGCCGCACGTTTTTCTCGAGGGTTGTAGAACTTGCCCACCAGTATGGGTTTGTTGTCCTCCACGATATTGCCTACGGAGGACTCGTATTTGATGGCAAACCTCTTTCGTTTCTTTCGGTCCCAGGTGCCATGGAAGTCGGGTTGGAACTCCATTCAGCTTCCAAAAACTTTAACATGACCGGGTGGCGATGCGGTTTCGTCGTGGGCAATCCCCGGCTGATTGCTGCCTACGGGGCAGTTAAGGAACATACCGATTCGGGTCAATTCCTTGCGATTCAAGCGGCCGTGGCTTGGTGTTTGGAACACCCGGAGTTCACCGAGGCGTTGGCAAGAAAATACTCCCGAAGGATGGATCTTTTAGTCGGTGTTTTGCAACGACTTGGTTTCCCTGCACAAAAATCCGGTGGAACTTTCTTTCTCTATACTCGCGCCCCCCGGGCGGTACATACCCCCCAGGATCATATAACCTTTGGCTCGGCACAAGAGTGTGCCGAATGGCTCATTCGAGAACCTGGAGTGGTTACGGTTCCGTGGGACGAAGCGGGACCCTACCTTCGCTGGAGTGTTACCTTTGGAGGGAAAACTCCCGACGAAGAAGAGAATATCGTTCAGGACCTCTACCGGCGCCTCCAATCTTACACGTTTGAATGGTGAGAGAAAGGACTCCTAGGGGTGCGTCTACGGGGAAGGCCGGGTTTTTTCCCCCGGAGTCTCCCGAGTCCCTGGTCGATTTCGTAGAAACATTTTTTTCCCCAAGCGGAGCCCTCTCCCGAGCACCCCACTTTTCTTTTCGCCCTTCCCAGCAGGCCATGGCCCGCTGGGTAGCCCAAAGTCTCCAGAAGGGAACCCCTCTTCTTGTCGAAGCGGGAACAGGAACGGGGAAAACTCTAGCCTACCTTATTCCGGGGATTTGTTTTGCTCTCCAAAAGGGATGCCGAATGGTGGTATCCACCTATACGATCGCCTTAGGAGAGCAGCTGGTAAAAAAAGATCTCCCCTTGGCTTCCCAGGCACTCGGGATACCGATCCGTTTTCTTCTTTTGCGAGGACGCCACCACTACCTTTGCCCTAGAAGGCTCGAACAAGCTCTCAAGCAAAGCGCCAGCTTCTCCCAGCCCGCCTATCGAGCCGAGCTGGAACGCATCGCCCACTGGGCAAGAACCACTCTCACTGGCTGCAAGGAGGAACTGGATCCTCCTCCGATGCCCGCTGTCTGGGCTAAAGTCAGTTCCCACCTCTCCCATTGCCATCCCAATGTTTGCCGGCCTTCCCGCTGCTTTTACCAGGCTATCCGGATGAAGGCGGCAGAAGCCGATGTTCTCGTAGTAAATCACGCTCTTTTCTTTTCCTCTCTTGCCTCTAGCCTTTCTAGCGTTCCCAGGAACAAAGCTGCGGAGCCAGGAATTTTACGACGTAACGATCTTTGGATCCTCGACGAAGCCCATACCGTAGAGACCGTTGCAGCCCGGCAATGGGGCCTGGAAATTGCCTGGCAAGAACTCGAAGAGTTGCTCACAAATCTCGGATCGGCGGGAAAGGAAAGTCTTCTTTCTCGCTTCGGGCTTTCAAGGCTTCGCAAACAAATCCGGCTCGTCAAAGACCAACTCCAAACTCTTTTCTTTACCCTTGCTCAAGCTACCGCTCCCCACGGGTACCCTGCTCGCATCACCGAACCGGTGGGTCATTGGGAAGATCCCGTTGCCGGGCTCTACGAGCTGGCCTCCTCTCTGGAAAGCGCTCTGGAACGCTCCGCCTCCTCGCTCGATGACGAAGAGGCCAAGGAAGCAAAGGAAAGCCTTTTTTTGCTCGCTACACAGTTAGAACTCTGGTTTCAGCAAAAATTGTCGGGCTACGTTTACTGGGTGGAAGGAAGCTCTCCTTCGCTTAAGCTTTGCGCAGTTCCTCTCTGGGTAGGATCCTATCTTCGAGAATCTCTCTTTAGCGAGGGCCGCTCAACCATTCTCACGAGCGCCACACTGACGGTGAGCAGACGTTTTGAACCGATCCAGGTACGCCTAGGGGCCGAACGGGCTCGCACGGTTCAACTCCCTTCACCGTTTGATTATGCCAGGCAAATGCGAGTCTACTTGGCAAGCGATCTCCCCGAACCCAAGGGAACCGAAGACCCCGCATACGAAGATGCCGTCGCTTGCCGCATCCTCTCCATTTGTAAGGCAGTTGAGGGCGGTATTTTAATCCTTTTTACAAGCCATCGCATGCTCCGAAGCGTCGCGCAAAAGCTTCAACCCAAACTTGCATCCCTGGACTTTTCCCTTCTTATCCAGTCCCCCGAAACCCCAAGCTACCAGCTCCAGGAAAGATTCCGAACCCTCCCCCGGCCGGTCCTCTTCGGAGCTCAGAGTTTTTGGCAAGGGGTCGATTTTGTAGGAAACATCCTCCGCGCAGTCATTATTACCCGACTTCCGTTTCCAACCCCAGAGGAGCCACTGGCCCAGGCACGGATGGAAGAGTGCACGCGTCAGGGGAAAAACCCTTTCTGGGAGTATCTCTTGCCGGAAGCTCTACTCCGGTTTCAGCAAGGAATTGGAAGACTCATTCGCAGCCCAGAGGATCAGGGTATAGTTGTCATCTTAGATCCTCGGATTCTGACCCGATCCTACGGGAGACTTTTCCTTGACTCTCTCCCTGAGTGCCCCAAGGAAATTCTCCAGGGAAAAGAGCTTTTTCCCACCAATGTTTCGCTCAAGGGAAGCTTGCCCACAGGCAAAGCTTTCGATACTCCCACCCTAAGCTCCTCAAGCGGACCCCCTATCGAATCGTGACTGGCCGTTTGCAAGCTTTTCCCAGAAAAAAATTGCGGCGACCCCATCCGCCCTGACACCGGATTCCACGGTTCGCTTACCCCAACTTCCTAAGGGCGGGTCGGCCAACCCCAGCCGAAACCCACACCCCACCAAGGAGGATAGCCGGGAGCCGAGTAGTAATACCCAACTTCCCGAGACTTGGGTTCTGCATACTGAACGGTCACCGCTTGAAGCACAGGATAGCGGTATGGAGCCCTTCCAATAAACCCCTTCCGGCTCCCAACCACGCGAGCCTTGGCCCGCACCCAGCTCCCCTCAGTACCACCGTCGGAGGAAACGCGAAGAATAAACCGTCCCAAGGAACGATCCGATTCCCCCGACATGTCTTTAGCGACCAACGGCTGTTCCAACACTTCAAGCTCTTTTACTCCCCTTTTTGAATGAACCGCTAGAACCTTCCCGGAAATACAGAGCTCTGTACCTTTCCAGGCTGAAGGGTTCTCCCAGAGAGAAGAAGACCGAGAACAGGCTAAGAGAAACCTGGGACACACGCCCAGAACAATCAAAAGCACCAAGAAAAAGCGGAATTTTTGGGCTGGCATGGGAGTCGCTTTTTTCCTTTCGTCCAATAGGATAAAAAGCTTGTGTCCATTTGCCAAGCGCGGTAACGAAAAAAAGTTTTGTATCATGACTCATCCCATCAAACTTGCATCAGTCTTTGGAGGAGGGGTTGCTTTTTGGTTCCTTCTTTTGACTTTTCCAAGTCAAGCGGCAACACAGGTGGATCGAAACAATTCCATTCGGCTGCGAGGAACCATTGTCCGAACCATACCCTGCCGTGGCTATACGGAATTGGAGATCCAACCGGCACCGCCCAGTCCCTTTCTGGGTCCCCAAGAGCTCCGGTTCTATTCCAGAAAAGCAGTGCCCGTAGTAGCTAAGGGTCTTTTGGACCCCGCGATCTATTCTCCAGGAAGAGTGGTCCGGGTGCTAGGAAGAGAAACGGCGGGGAGTAAAAAGGGCCCACTTCTCCGAGCGTACCGGGTGGAACTGTGGCCCAAAGGGATCGATGTAGAAGATCTATGGGATAGTGGGCTTTACGTTCGCTCCTTCCCCCCCTGGAGCCGCGACCCCTTCTACCCGGTTTGGTGGGGCTGGTAAACTCCCACTTTAGGGAGAAGGGAGTGCCCGGGGCTCGGGTGCCGTTGACCGCGTAGAGCCAGGATCAAGTTTCGTTTCCGGTTCCCCAGAGGGGGGAGTTGCCCCCAACTCCTTGGGTTTACTCGGTTGCGAAACATTGAGAGCTCCAAGGACTGCTTGGGTCAAATCTTCGGGGTCGCGGACGTAAAGGACCCTACCTTGATGGTCCACGACCAGGTCCAAGCCCCTTTGCCGAGCCTCTGTGCCGACAGCAGTAATCACGTCCCGCATCAACTGTAACTGGCTTTTCCCAGAATATTCCTGAATCTCCTTGTTCTGGCGCGTGCGCCATTCCGCAAGCTTCCGCTCGATTTCCGATAACTCCTTTGACTTTTGCTCGAAGGCTTTTTTAAGCCCTTCACGATCCTTTTTTGAAAGCTTGGGATCCAAAGAGGCCTCCCGCAGGCGCTGCAGTTGGTTGACACACGTTTCCCTTTGCCGCACTAGCTCCTCGTCTCGAGCCTTAGAACTGGCCAGTTTCGCTTGGAGAACACGGTTGGCATGGACCGTCTTGTGGTACTGGTTAAAAATCGCTTGATAGTCTACGATTCCGATTCTTACTGGCCCCTGCCCTTCAAGAGAAAGAAGACCGAGTCCCAGAACCCAACTTAGGCAAATCGCTCTCCTTATCATATGACGACATGGTATAGAAGCGAGGGAAGTAAAGAGCAACTTTCTCCTGCTTTTCTCCGCGACCCTCTTTGCTGGTCCTTTGGTTTGGCTTGACCCGAACCGTTCCTAAAAAACTATAGACAACCATTCCCCCCAGGGAAGATCGTCCGGCACGCCGGCCAAACAACAGTGCTGCCCGCGATTCGCGTCCCGGGGTT
>NZ_CAJNOB010000043.1 GCF_905250085.1 Candidatus Methylacidithermus pantelleriae | reverse complement strand
TTTGCCAAATCCCTAAAGAAGGAAACGAGCCACTCCAAAAACTGGGCTAGCTTCCTCTTTTTTCTCTCGGGCCCAAGTGGATCACCTAGGCGGGACGAAACCATTCACTCGTTCGGCTACAGTAACTGACCTTCCAACACCGTGTGGAAGGTAAGCTAGAGAACTGACGGGAGCTTTGCCTTACCGCTTCCCCAAGGGTAAATCAGGAGCTTATGGGGCAGTTTTCAATCATCACACAAGCGAAGGAGACCGAGGGGTGTCCTTCGCAAAGAACCCACGGCGCTCCCCTTTTGCTTTGGTGGCTCTATGGCACCTTGTGGGGTAATCACGTCACTGCCTTATGCAGATCCGTCGCTCCCGAAGCCAATTCTAGGAAGCTGGGCTTTGAGGTCCCAACCGCCCGGTTTTCTGAAAAAGGCGTTGACGAGTAAAGCCCTTTTGCCAAGGATTACCGGCACCGGAAGAAAAAGTCCCGAAGCAGGAGCCTAGAGGACGGGGAGGGTGGTACGCATTGCTTGCGATGACATTCCCCGAAGGTCTGCGTTCGGGTCTGACAAGATGGACAGCAGGCCTTCCATAAGGGAGTTCCCAGGAGTGCCATCCTTGCCTTTGTGTCTCCGAAGGGAGGTACGATGGCTTTTGGCCGCGCTCCTTTTTGTACCCTTTACTCTTTCCGGTCAGGGACTCGAACGCTACGCTCCCCAAAAGCCTCCTGAACGCGCCCCCCAAGCTGAACTCAGGGAAGAGAAAAAAACACCTCTGGTAAGCTCACCCGTCTTTTATATTCCGAAGCTGCAGGGATTGATTCTCCTGTGCGACATAAAATTTCTGGAGGCCAGTCCTAGTCCTTTTCATGGCGTGCGATATGTTGGTCTGCCCCTTTTGGAACGCTCTTCGCTTTCGGCTCAATTGGCTCCTTTCCTTGGAAAGCCGGTAACCAGCCAGACGTTGGAAGAAATCGGAGCGCGTATCCGTGCTGTGTATGGGAAAGAGGGCCGGGTAGTGGCCCAAATCGCTGTTCCAGAAGGGCAAGACACTCGCCAAGGAATCCTGCAAATGGTGGTGACGGAAGCAAGGGTGGGAAAAGTCAAAGTGGTTGGAGCCCGGTGGACAAGCCAAGAAGACATAAAGCAAAAAGTTTCTCTAGCGCCCGATGATCCCATCCGCACCAAAGAGCTTCTCAATGAACTGGACTGGATCAACCGAACGAGTCTCTGCAAAGTCTCAGCAACCCTCGTTCCTACCGAGGAAATGGGCAAAACGGACATAGTGCTCGTAGCTCAGGACCGTTTCCCCGTGCGCTTCTATGGAGGATATAATGATGGCGGCATACCTATACTAGGCCGGGACCAGTACTTTGGAGGGTTTAACTGGTTTAACCCTTCCTTTGGATTGGATGATCAATTAAATTTCCAGTTTACGACGAACCATGACCTGGGGCTGCGCGTGTATTCTGGCTCCTATATTCTTCCTCTTCCCTGGCATCACATTCTAAGCATTGCTGGATACGAAGCAGAAGGGGGAGTCGTACTTGACCGGAACTTTAGCCAGAACTTTAAACTCTGGCAAGTGGGGCCACGTTATACCATCCCTTTGCCTAAGTGGGGAAACTACAAACAGGAACTTACACTGGGTTTTGACTATAAGGAATCTACCAGCAACCTCTTTTTTGGAGATTTCCTTGTTTTCGGTGGACCCGTCGCTCTAACAGAATGGTCGGTCACGTACGCAGCTGGGCTTCCTGACCCCTGGGGAAGTACGAGCCTAGTTCTTTCCGGATACTACAACCCAGGAGACTGGGTTGCTCATGGCGACCGGGCCAGTTTCCTTGCCAACCGGAACCAGGCAAGCCCTGAATTTGGATACGGACGGTTCACGTTGGAACGTGTGACGAAACTCCCGTGGGACTTTAGTCTCGTACTGACAGAAACCGGGCAGGTGGCTAGCACAAACTTAATTCCCCTGGAGCAGCTGGTCTTCGGGGGATTTGGCTCGGTTCGAGGCTACGATCCGTACACGCTCCCCACCCCCACAAGGAAATTCCCCAACGTTGCTCCCTTAGGAGATAACGGGTGGATTCAAAACTTAGAGTTCCGCTCTCCTCCCATTAGCCTCGGGCAACTTCTCGGTTACCCTGAAGCCAAGGATCAACTACAGTTTCTGGGCTTCTGGGACTATGGTATTGCCATGAACACGTTTCTCCTTCCCGGCGAGCGGCCGGATGTCACACTTTCTGGCGTCGGACCCGGAATCCGCTATGCCATCGATCCCTATATTAACATTCGATTTGACTGGGGCTTTCAACTCTATCGGGTGAACCGGTTTGAAGCTCCTTCCCGAATGGACCTGGGAGTAGTCATTTCCTACTAGAAGTTGGGTTCGCCGTCCCGCTTCAGGAGCCCGCGTCAATCAGCCGATATAGTGAGAAAGCTTCAAGCTTTCCCCACCGTTAAGCCGGGCTCTGGACCCCGCCCTTTTCGGTATCTTCGGGAAGCAAAAAATCGCACGCCAAAAGCAAAAGCCGCTCCCTGGTCTCCTCCCACAGGCACGGAATGGAAGCTATTGGTCTACTTCCCTTTCCGGAAATTTCCTCGCCGGAGATCCTCGGAATCTATCCGAGGAATAGTGAAAAAAGCTACCCTTGGTTTCCCTGGAGCTTTTTCAAACATTACCCTGAAAGCCCATAAGCAAGCATTTTCCGGTGAAGAGTCCGGCGAGAAATCCCTAACCTTTCCGCGGCCTTAGTCCGGTTCCCATGGCAACGTTCCAGAGCGGCCCGGATCAATCGCTTTTCCATCTCGACAAGATTCAAGTTCTCTTCTCCTCCGTGTCCCAAAGAAAAGGGATCTGGGTTTGCAACAAAAGAGGGCCCTCTGACAATCCGTTCCGGCAAATCGCATACATCGATCTTTTCTCCCCGGGCAAGAACAACCCCATGTTCAATGGCCATTTTGAGTTCCCGAACGTTACCAGGCCAATCGTAGCGAAAGAGAACTTCCTGAGCCGCCGCTGTTAAGCCCGTAATCTTTTTCTGGTTTTCCCTCGAAAATTCCCGGATAAATGCCTGGATCAAGAGCGGAAGATCTTCCTTTCGCTCCCGTAAAGGCGGAAGCTCAATCCGGACCACATTTAACCGGAAAAAGAGGTCCTCCCGGAATTTTCCTTCGGCAACGAGCTTTTCCAGATTACGGTTCGTTGCGGCAATGACCCGAACATCTACAGGGATCGACTGGTTACTACCGACTCTTTGAATGGTTCGTTCTCCCAGCACTCGCAAAAGCTTTACTTGAGTGGAAAGATCAATCTCTCCAATCTCGTCGAGAAAGATCGTTCCCCGATGGGCTTGTTCAAACCGGCCAATCCTTCGCTCGAGCGCCCCTGTAAAAGCTCCTTTCTCATGACCGAAAAGCTCGCTTTCCAAAAGTTGAGGGGAAAGGGCCGCACAATGGACCGGAACAAAAGGCCCATCCTTGCGCGGGCTTAGGCGATGCAACGCATGGGCAACCAACTCTTTTCCGGTACCGCTTTCTCCCTCAAGCAAAACGGTCGCCCGCGAGCCGGCCACTTGTCGGATTTTCTCTAGCACAGGTTGCATCGCTCGGGAACTAGCGATAATCCCTTCCAGGCCATAACGCAGGTCCAGTGCCCTCCGCAGTTCTTCGTTTTCCGCCTGCAGGCGCCGGGATCGCAGGGCTCGTTCGATCACAAGCTCAAGTTTTTCCAAATTGAGGGGTTTGGTCAGGTAATCGTATGCTCCCCGTTTCATCGCCTCGACCGCGTTATCGACCGACCCATAAGCGGTCATCATGATGCAAATGGGTTTTGGCGAAAGAGATGAAAGCTTTTCCAAAAGTTCCAGGCCCGAGCGACTCCCCAGCCGCACGTCGGCCAGCACAACGTCCACCGGCTGCGCGTCGAGCACGTTCCACGCTGATTCGAGGTCTGGTGCGACATACACGTCGTATTTGTCAGAAAGAGCCCGGCGGAGCCCCTCCCGAGTATGCTTTTCGTCGTCGACCACAAGAATGATGGGCATCGAAACGTCCATAGACCCTGGCTAGTCTCCTGGCCTGTCTTCGCTCTGGCACAGACCTTTCCTCTTATGGCCATCCCCATGAGACTCCTGGGAAGGCAGGGGAAGTGCTCGAAGTCGCCTCTCTCCCAGAGGGAAAAAAAGCCGCACGGTCGTGCCCTTCCCAAGTTCACTCTTGAGTTCCAATTTCCCCTTGTGTTCCTGCATCACACGCCGAACCACCAGCAACCCTAGCCCGGTACCAGCAGGCTTCGTGGTAAAATAAGGCTCAAACACACGCCCCATCTGTTCGGGTGGAATCCCTCCACCGGTATCGGAAAAACTCACCACACAATGAGTTTCGGTCAATGTCGTCTCAATCCGAAGACATCCCTTGCGCCCGATAGCTTCCAAGGCGTTTTTGATTACGTTGTAGAAAGCCTGCTTGATTCGATCGCGATCTCCCAGAACGACAACCCCTAGATCCGGTACCACCTCCCATTCCAACGTGATTTCTCGGTCTTCTAGCTCAGGCCGGAAAAATTCCACGCTTTGCTCCAAAATTTCTCCCAAACGCACCGGTACCAGCTTGGGAGTCGTTGGCCGAATGGCTCCAAGGAAACGCTCCAAAATCGCGTCTAAACGTCTCATTTCCGAACGAATGACTTGCAAGGATTCTGCGATGGCGGGGTGTTCGGCCATCCCCAGACGCGCTAAGTCCCTTGCCAAAAGTTCCACATGGATGGAGAGAGAATTGAGGGGGTTACCCAGTTCATGCGCCACAGCCGCCGCAAGTAACGTAAGGGCTCCCAGTTTTTCCCATTCAATCATTTCCAGGGTTTTTTCCCGGCTCGCAGTGATATCATGAAAGATCACCACAAAAGCCGAACCGCTCTGCATTCCTCCCTCCAAGGGGACGGCGTAGAATGTCAAGTATCGTGATTCGGGGTAATGCACCTCCAAGTCCCGGCTGACAATTTTTTCGCCCTCCAGTACCTCCTTCCAATCCAATCCGTCAATGTAGCGCTCGACAGGTTTTCCCAAGATCTCTTCCGGCGAGATACCCAACAGCCGTTCGACACTTTGATTCCCATAAATGACCTTTCCCTGTCGGTCCACGACCAAAACCCCTTCCTGGAGAGTGTTAAAAATGGTCTCTAAAAACCCCTTTTCCCGCACCAGGCGCTGAAGATAGGTCTGAATTTCGGAAGGTCCCAGCCGCTCAATCCGATGCAAAAGCTTATTAAGAAACGCGTTTCGCATGGTCTTTTCACCTAAATGGGTATCCGTGTTTTGTTTCTCCCTCGCCCACGGGCCCGGAGCCAATAGAACCTGCCGCTACCATAGCTCGCTTGCTATCTTTCGCTCTTGAGCAATATAACATGGCTCAGTTCGGCGTCGCGTCGTTCTCACCTTCCGCTGGAAGAGGAAGAGCCTCTTTGGAGGCAAAAGTCCCAGTAGCCCGGCCAGAGTACAAGAATTCCCCGGGGCCTTCGTTGGGTCCGGTAACGCGATTCCTTTCCACTCGCGCTCAAAAGCGTAGGAAAACGCCTTCTACCCACTTACCCCCCGTGTTTTTTGCCAAAATCAATCTTGCGCTTTCTCTCCTTCTCTCCCCATCCAAGATCACCCGAGAGCGCCTTCCGAAAAACTACGGCCACGCAACCACTCAAAACCTCGGCTTAGCGCTTTGCAAAAGCCTCCATGTTTCAACCGTGGACACATTCCCTACACCCACGTTTCGGTTTGGAGCAATCAGGCTCCCCCTTGGATTTCCTGGCGGATAGGGGCTAGGGGACTGGCCCGATTGAGGGGATGTTCTGGACGACACCAGCCTCTGAACAGCCCCCTTTTTCCCATCCCCCTCTTGGTTCCGCCAAACGATCCTACCCTGGGATATCGGGCATAGCACTCTCGCAAACTTGCGAGCGCATCTCCCCAAGTTCAAAAAAACGGTTGCGCTGGCAGAACCCCTTGTAAAGGGGCAGGTATGCTGGACGGCAAGAGGCTAACGCCGTCTGTGCGGAGCTGATCCACGGTTATCCTTGCCAACGCGAATAGCCACTCCTGGGCAAGGCAGCGTTCTCCTTGGTATCTCCCGAAAGAAAATGCGTGTCGCCCACGCATTAGCTTAACTTTGACACTCGTTAGGTAATCGACTGTGGCCAGGCAACTGAAGGGTTTGGTCCTGTCTCCGTGCTCCACTTGGGTCCGTGAGAAAAAAGAGGAAGCAGGCCCAGTTTTTTGGAGGAGCTCGGTTTCCTTCTTTAGGTATTTCGCAAAGCATTCGCCCCGAAAATTTGCCTTCGGACAAAGCCCGCGCTACGCAGGATCGCTTCAAGGCAACGAAAGGTTTAGGGGGCTTCTTTCTGGCAGCCTTTCGAGATCCATTGAGCTTGGGAGGCGGGCGGTGAGCCCGCAGGCCAGGGAAAAGAGCCGGGTCAAATTGCAGATTGGGGTCGCCTCCCCCAGCAGGGATACACGGGAGAGACTTCCCGGGAGCCTTTGAGCTCGGGAAAGGCCCAATTCAAAGCTCGGCGAATCGCTTAGAATGAGTGACGAGCTTTCCCGAGAAAGCTTCCGGCAGGGAGAAATGGCACTGCACAAGATAGCATCCAACGATCGCTTCCTCTTCTGCGATCCGCCCATCTCTTTCCGTTTGCAGCAGAAGCACCCGCGAGGGCCGACCCTCTACTCCAAAGGATTGATGAGCTCGGAGCCGAGAAAGCGCCCCAACCGACCAGGCGTCCCCGCTGTGACCAGATCGGCCTTTTGCGCGATCGTTTTGGAACCTCAGCCAATACCTCCTGGGCAGAAGCCACCCGGCTTTCCGGGCGGGCTCGATCCCTAAAGCCTCGCCATTCTCCTTCTGCAATCACCTATCGAACCGCATTGCCTTTCACCTCGATCCCTTGACTCCGGTCGCCAAACCAAAGCTCTCGATCTTTTGGGAAGATGCCGACAATGGCTCTTGGAGCTTGGCCTCTCTAAGCTTAAGCGACATGCGAAAGCCCCTTCTCCTGTGAGCGCTTCCCAGTTTCCACGGGCTTTTTCTTTCCTCCATCAAAAACCAAGGTTCTTTCTTAGATCCCCAATCGTCCTTGGAGGTGTCACGAGCAACGCCACAAGAGTTTTCGAATCCGCCCGGTTTTCCTCGCAAAATTTTTACAAGAAAACCGAAA
>NZ_CAJNOB010000042.1 GCF_905250085.1 Candidatus Methylacidithermus pantelleriae | reverse complement strand
AGACCGTTGGATCGACCCCATTCCGGTGGGTGACCCTCTCGACGATCCACCCCATCCCACACCCCATGGTGCCCTCGGCACAGTCGCCATTGCTCGGGCAACGGAAATCGCGGGGTTCTTTGCGGAGGGCCTATGAAGCTATCGGTATTGGAGGCAAAGATCCTGGATTTTCTTGCCTCGCTGCCGGCGGAGCAGGTCACTCGCTATCGGAGGATCCTGGGTCGCGGCCTTCTGGAGGAAGGTCAGCGGGAGGTGGGAGCGCACGTTATGCGCCATCCTTTGGATCCCCTTCCCATTGTGTTAGAAAGAACCCAGTGGCAAGACATCCAAGCAGCGGTAGTCCAGCGGTTAACGGTTTGGAACGCGTTCCTCAAAGATATTTACGGCTCTGCCGAAGTGTTAGAGCGTGGGGTAGTACGATGGGAACCCATTTATGAAGATCCCAATTTTCTACGGGAATGTGTAAATCTTCCTCAAACAGGCCATTTGTATCTCTTTCATCTGGCTGTGGATTTGGTCCGGGATTGTGAGGGACAATGGCGGGTACTACGAGATTGCGTGGGAATACCGACGGAGGCGGCCCTAGCCGTGGAAAGCCGAAAATGGAGCTGGGAACTCTTGCGGCCGCTACTTCAGGGGGAACGATCCCTTGTGCCCCATCGTGATCCCATCGTCGTTTTAGTGGAATGCTTGGAATGGGCTACTCCAGTTGGACGTTCTGGTCCGCGAGCGGTTCTTTTGGGAGAAGGGCCGGAATCCCCCGCATATACTCAGCAAGCTCTTCTGGCACGCCACATGGGAATTCCCATGGTACGGGGGGATGACCTTCTGGTTCTGGACCGGGCTCTTTTTTTTAAAACGGTCGGTGGGCTCGAAGAGGTCAATATCGTATACCGCGGGATCCCTTCGGCGCTCGCTGATCCTGTAAGTGTGGAGCCAAGCTCTTGTTGTGGAGTTCCCGGCCTTCTCTCAGCTTTGCGGGCAGGTGCCCTCACTGTGGTCAACCCGTTGGGGAGCGAGCTAGTCGAAAATCATCTTGTGGCCGGGGCCTTCTCTTCCCTGTGCCGGTGGTATTTTCAAGAGGAACCGAAGCTGCCTTCGGTATCCGTTGAGGATCTGAGCTGCACAGGCGCAAGGGATAGCGTAGAAGATCCCGATTCACCCGTTCTGGTAACCGATGCTTGGGGTGTCCCCCAAGGTGTTCCCGCTTTGAGCCCTGTGCGGAAGGTTGTTTGGGAGAACCTCTCTTTGGAAAAGCGTCCCGTTTGGAACGACGGGGAAGTGGTGTTTCGGCCGTACGCATTGCGGGTCTTTGGGGTATATCGGAACGGGATTCCCCAGGTCCTTCCGTGTGCCATTGCTTGGGTTCCGATGGAGGGAGTGGGAATCGCAAGCCTTTTCGGAAAGGGAAAAGGGTCGTGGCTCAAGGATGTGTGGGTGCAAGACTTCGAGGCAGCAGAGGAAACGCGACCGGTCCGACGCTTTGTGAGGAAACTTTTGCGCCGAACCCGGATGGGGAGTCGGCAAGCAGAAAACCTTTTTTGGATGGGGCGTTACTTACAGCGGGCGGAGACAGCCATTCGAATGTACCGGTTTTTGGATGAGCTCGAGTTCGAGGTGCCCACGGTAGGGGCCGGCTCCTGGAGGTTTGTGTGGGAAGCGGTGGCGTCTACCTTGGGATACGGGAGTCGTGTTTTCCCACCGGATCGTGCACCGCACAGTGAGGCTCTCGCGCACTCTGTCCTTTGGAACGCCGACAATCCTTCTTCAGCGTGCTCGTGTATCGAGGCCGCTAAACGCAATGCGTACGCCTCGCGGGAAGCGTTATCGCCGGAAGTTTGGGGAGCACTTGAGGCTTTGTATGACGTGGCAACTCGGGGAGAAGGAGTTTTCAAAGGGGAGCGAAGCTCCGATCCGGACTGCGATCGCTGGGTATGCCAGCTGCTGGAAGCACTGGACCGGTTCTGGGGCGTCTTTGACAAGCACATGCTCTACAATGACGGATGGTTTTTTTTCCGCATGGGCTGGTATTTGGAAAGCTCGCTATGCACGGCTCTGGTGTTGTGGCAGCTCCGAAGTGCGCCGGCGACGGTCGGTTTAGTTTCACTAGCGGAGGAGGATGTCCTGTGGGACGCGCTTTTACGCATGATGGCTGCCCAGTATGCACACCGGAGTTCCTTTCCAGGACGGGCTTCCCGATCGACGGTCCTAAAGCTGCTTCTCTATGATCCGCAATTTCCTCGGTCCGTTGCCTTTGGTCTTAAGCAAATGGAACTGTGCTTGGATTCTCTGGTTGGAAATCAGGAGGTGGCGCTCCGTTACGTCCGGCATCTGCGGAGCTCCTTGGACATTGCTGAATGGAAGGGTCGAGACAGGCGGCATGATCCAGGGCTGCAGGGAGAAGACCGGTCTGCCTCCTTCGAGGAAGAAAGCTGGTTAGCAGAGTGGATTGACCGCTTGCTCGCCCTCTATCCCATTCTTCACGACTACTGTTTTGGCCATCAGGCATCTTTGGACGTGGAATCGGACAAGCAACAGTGAGGTTTCATATTGTTCATTGGACCGAGTACGTGTACTCGGGACCCGCGCTTGAATCCTACATGGAGTTGCGCGTTCGGCCCCGCAACACTTCCCGGCAAGTCGTTTGGAAGCATCGAACCGAACTAGATCCCCGAG
Organism: Candidatus Methylacidithermus pantelleriae; assembly: GCF_905250085.1. Lineage (GTDB taxonomy): Bacteria > Verrucomicrobiota > Verrucomicrobiia > Methylacidiphilales > Methylacidiphilaceae > Methylacidithermus > Methylacidithermus pantelleriae. Next base: position 4,646 of record NZ_CAJNOB010000042.1, on the reverse strand, counting down.
TGGCGCTTGAGCTTTTTACGGATTATTTCGGTAACTGGGTAGAGTTTGCATCCATTCCGTTTCGCCACGAGCGGCTGACAGTGGTTTCTCGTTCGGAAGTGGAGACGCGTCCGGTCCCGGATCGTGTAACGGTGAAGGATCTAACCGTTTCCCAAGCGCTTAGCCTCTGCCGAAACCGCAAGGAACTCTACGAGTGGATGCTCCCATCCCGCCGGGTCCCTTTTCTTCCCGATGTCCGAGCGTTAGCCGAAGAGCTTCTTCCGTCCGACGTTCCCTTTTTTGAGGCTCTCTGGCAGCTTAGTCACTATATTGGAGAACATTTTTCTTACGAACCGGGGGCAACGGACGTTACAACTCCGCTAGAGGAGGTGCTCGTTAAGCGCAAGGGGGTGTGCCAGGATTTTGCCCATGTTCTCATCGCGATTGCGCGTGCGCGCGGGCTACCGGCTCGCTATGTATCAGGCTACATTGAGCCGGTGGGGGCAGGGGCTTCTCCCGGTACGTTTGCCAACCTGTCGGTCGCAAGTCATGCTTGGGCGCAAGTTTACAGTCCCGCAGGGGAGTGGATTGGCCTGGATCCGACGAACCAGTCTTGGGAAGGCACCAGTCACGTGCAAATTGCCGTTGGCAGGGATTATTGGGATGTAGCTCCTTTAAGGGGGATCTTTAAGGGAGCAAGCGATCAGAAGCTTTCCGTAAGAGTTAGCGTAGAGCGCTTGGAGGATTCCGAATCGCAATCCTGTTAATTGAAAGTGCATTGTATCTGCCGTTTTCGAAAAAGTCTTCGACGCACTGTGTACAAAATAAACTTTTTCGGCAGGTTAGAATTATAAGACGTCTCTCACAAGTTTGTTGAACTTTTCCTTTGTCGTTGGAGCTGGTAAGAGGAGGGGTGAGAGAACGGTTGGTGAGGGTTGATTGGACGAGAGAGTCATCGTCAATGTGGTGGATAAGGCTGGATTCTCTTGGTTAGGCGGTGGTTTGCCTATCATCGGTTGGTAAGGTGACTTCGAGAGCATTATTGAAGGTTTTTTCTGGATGACCTCACTATCCCGCTACATTTTTCCTCATTTTGTCTCCACATCTCTTGAACTTGCAACATTATCCGATTTTCCTTACCTATGGCTTTCGGACTCGAAAGGCCATAAAGGTATACACAACAACCCTGCTATCCTCTAGCCACATCATCCTCTCTTTAAACACCCCTAAAAGCTGTCTCCCGAACTACGACTCGTTTCATAATGACATAGTAAAGCACAGGCACCGCCGTGCGGGAAAGAAGGGTTGAGGCAACCTCACCCGCCATCAGCGAAAGAGCTAAGCCTTGAAAAATCGGATCAAAAAGGATGACTGACGCACCGACAAAAACCGCGGCTGCGGTCAAAAGCATCGGGCGGAAGCGAATCGCACCAGCCTCTATAACCGCCTCTTCTACTGAAGTTCCTTCCCTCAACTTTAATTCGATAAAGTCCACCAGAATGATGGCATTGCGAACGACAATGCCGGCACCTGAAATCAAGCCTATCATTGAAGTGGCAGTAAAAAACATTCCAAACATCCAATGGGCTGGAAGAATTCCGATGAGGGATAGGGGGATGGGAAGCATAACAATCCAAGGAATACGAAAGGATGGAAACCATCCAACCACGAGAATGAAAATAAGGATGATCACAGCGGCAAAGGAAAGCCCCAGGTCACGGAAGACCTCATAAGTAATCTGCCATTCCCCATCCCACTTGAGAGCCCAGTCCTTAGCAAGACGTGGGGGGTGTGTATAAAGGATCTCCAAGGATTTCCCGTCGGGCGTTCGAAGTTTTTCCAACTTGTTTGCGAGGGTTAGCATCGCGTACACTGGGCTTCCAAGCCTGTCGGTGACATCAGCAACGACATAGGAAACGGGCAACAGATTCTTGTGGTAGATCGGCAAACGTTGGCTCCGTTCTTCCAGTCGTGTGACCCACGCCAATGGAACCGGGCGGCCAAAGCGAGAGAAAAGACAAATTTTGCCCAGGGTCTCCAAGTTGAGCCTCGCCGGCTTGGGCATCCGAACAACTATATCCACTGGTTCAGGCTCGCTTTCAACGTGCGCCAGGCCGACTTTCACGCCTTCTATAGCCGCTCTAAGAGTGTCGGCTATCTCTATCGCAGAGAACCCATTAAGCGACGCCTTCCCCTTATCAACTTCAAATCGAGCTAATGGTTGTTCCACCGCCTCATAGGTAGCAATATCCGTAATACCTGGGGTCCGAGTCAAAAGACGCTCCAAGCTTTCGGCGATCTTCCTTCTCTCCGACAAGTCTGGTCCATAGATCTCGAGAACCAGCGTCGAAAGCACTGGCGGCCCCGGAGGAACCTCCACCACTTGCCCATGAGCCCCGACGTCGGCAGCAAGTCGATTAATGAACGGACGCACGCTTTCAGCAATTTCGTGGCTCTGTCGCTTTCGCTCCTTTTTCCCTACCAGATTCACTTGAATGTCACCCTGCCACGGTCGATTCCGCAAGAAATAATGTCGCACAAGCCCATTGAAGCTAAAAGGAGCACTACATCCCACATAGACTTCTACATCCCTTGCCTCAGGAATCTCTCATAGAAAAGCCGCCATCCGCCACAAAACCTGCTCCGTTACCTCTAACGACGTTCCCTCTGGCATATTCAGAACCACTTGAAACTCGTTCTTATTGTCAAACGGCAGCATTTTGACCCGAACCAGTCGAAGGAAAACCAAACCCACCGATGCTAACAAAAGCAACACAACAGTCAGAAAGAAAACGTTCCTCCAAAGCTGCGAATAAATAAGCGGGCCCATGTACACGCGGTAAATCCTCGTCCAAATGTCTTCTCTCTGGTGTTTCTTTCTCTCTCGATAGCTCCGAAGAAATCGGGCGGCCGCCCACGGAGTTACGCTGAGGGAGACAAACAAGGAAAAGATCATGGCTGCTGAAGCCCCGATCGGAATAGGCCGCATATACGGCCCCATTAACCCCCCTACGGACGCCATAGGCAAAATGGCCGCGATGACCGCCAGAGTCGCTAAAATCAAGGGACTGACAATCTCGTTTACCGCCGAGGATACTAGATCGAATCGTCCCTTTCCTCGACTGTTCGGTAGATGCATATGCCGCACAATATTCTCCACTCCGACAATGGGATCATCCACTAAAATCCCGATCGTAAAGATCAAAGCGAAAAGCGTCACCCGGTTAATCGTAAACCCGAACATGTGAAAAGTGAGAAGTGTCAGACCCATCGTTGTTGGAATGGCTATCATCACAACCGCGCTCGCCCGAATTCCTAAGGAAAGCGCAATGAGCAAGCCTACCCCAAACACAGCCAACCCCATGTGGAACAAAAGCTCGTTTGCCTTCTCTGCAGCCGTTTCCCCATAATTCCGCGTGACCACAAACCGAACGTCTTCCGGAATAACGGTTCCTCGAAGTTGACTCACCGCCTGGAGAATCTTTCCGGATAGCTCCGTCGCATTCGACCCTCTCCGCTTGGCTATGGCTAACGTAACCGCGCTTACTGGGCTCTTGACTGCATCTTTGGGCCCCTTAGGGCCCCAACAAAACGTAACGCGTCGCTCCTCCTCGTCGGGGCCGTCTACAACAGCTGCAACATCCTTCAAGCGAACGACGTTTCCACCGCTGACACCTACCACCACGTTTTCTAAATCCTCTTTTTGCGTCACAAATGAATCCGCCTCCGCCTCCACCTCCGTCGGCCGCGTCTCTAAGCGGCCCGAGGGTCTCCGAACGTTTGTTCCTTGAATGTGTCGTACTAGATCGAGCGGAGTAATGAAGTGCTCTCGTAACTTGTCGACATCGAAAAATACGTGAAACACCCTTTTTCGGCCGCCAATAATTGTGGTTTCCGACACGTTGGGGATGGCATTAATTTTATCCCGCACAGACGCCACAATCCGGCGGAGTTCCATCGGCGTGCGGTCTCGGCTGTAAAAAGTCATTGCCAAGATTGGGACATCATCTATGGACCTTTGCTTGATCAAAGGCACGGAAGCACCGGGCGGTAAATAATCAAGATTGGAGTAGACTTTAGTATATAGTTTGATCAGGCTCTTTTCCATGTCCTCACCGACTCGGAAGCGGACGATAAAAAGAGCGCCGCTAGGCTCCGCAGTCGAATAAACATATTCGACACCGGAGATCTCCCAGAATTTCCGCTCCCCAAGATCGATGATCCTCTTCTGAATTTCCTCCGGGGTGGCTCCCGGGAAAGCCACGAAAACGTCAAAAATCGGAACAACAATTTGGGGTTCCTCCTCCCTGGGTAGTGGGACAAGCGCCAAGTATCCTAAAACGACAGAAGCTATAATCAGGAGAGGAGTTACCTTGGACTCTGTAAAAAAACGAATGAGCCCGAAAAGTGGATTATAAGAAGGGGAAATGTCCCTGTCGGACGTCATGGGAAAATGTCCCTCATCAAAACCATAACATTCGAATCATCCAGGCGACCCGACAGAAAGTACAACCGGGCTCTCAGGCTCAAGATGCGGAGAAGATTTTCTCGAAGAGCGGCTTCAGCTTGTTCCTTCTGCAAGCGCATTTGAACAACGTCCGCTACTGTTTTCTTTCCCTCGTGATAGAGAGTTTGAGTGAGATCCGATGCGATGGCCGCGTTGGCTA
>NZ_CAJNOB010000041.1 GCF_905250085.1 Candidatus Methylacidithermus pantelleriae | reverse complement strand
CGCCGAGTCGTTTCAGAGCTTTTCCAGTGCGCGGCATTGTCAGTTTCGAGGCCTCGTTTGAGCGTTCCGTTTCGTTGCGGGCTCCTTGCTCGGCTCTCCCGCTCTGCAGGCCTATTTCCAGGAGCTTCGACCACGAGCGTTACCACCCCTAGCCGCTCTGGGTGCTCCCGGCTGAAGCCATAGGTGCCGGACAATTATAACGCCTTCACCAAAGGCCCGACGCACTCCTTCCGCGGCCCAGCTCAGACGCGTGCAATACTAAAAAAAGCTCCTATGTGGAACTACTGAGTACATGCTGTACGGTGCTCGCAATCGGTTTGACAAGGACGAACAAGCTCGAGACGTATTCTATCACCAGCCAAGATCATGAAGTAAGGTTTTGCTAAACCAAAGCACATGGTTGGCCCCTTGATCGGGGCTCCTAAGTAAAGGAAGCTGGCGTTCGATCGAACACCGTGATGTCGCCGGGGCTTAGCGACCGAGGGGGCGAGCCCGTCTGCATTTCAACCATCTCAAAGCGCCAATGGGAAAAGGAAAGCTGACGCCGCAAATACCTCTCTCCAAGACGTGCGCATCGAGAGATAGGCGGACTGGATTGTCAAATGGACTTCAAGCTGGCTTAACTTCGACATTGTTTGAAGGTAAATGACTGTAGCCGAACGAGTCAATGGTTTCGTCTTGCTCACGTAATCCACTTGTGCCGGTGAGAAAAAAGAGGAAGCAGACGCAGTTTTTGGAGTAGGCAGTTTCTTCTTTGGGTATTTCGCAAAGGATTCGCCGCTAAAATGTGCAATCAAACAAAAGCCGCGCTACGCGGATGGCTTAAAGGCCACGAAGGGTTTCGGGGGTTCTCTATCGAAGGCTTTCGAGATCCATTGGGGCTCGGAGGACAGCGGTGAGCCAATAAGCCAGCAAAGAGATCCGGATGGGATTACAGAGGACGCTGGTCGCCGCCCGCGAGTGATACCGGGACGGACTTCCAGCGAGCTTTTGAGCGGGCGAAAGGCGCGATTCAAACGTCGGCGACTCGCTTACAATGAGTGAGGCCGTCTCCGGGCAAAGCTTCCTGGGGGAGAGATGGCTCTCCAGCGGATACCGGCCATCGATCGCTTCCTCTTCTGGGATCCGCTCCTTTCTTTACGTCTCCACCAGAACCGGTCTTCTGGGTCGACTCCTAGTCCAAAGTATTTAAGCGCTCGGAGACAAGAAGGCACCCCAGCCGAGCTGGCCCCTCAGTTTGACCGGATCGGCTTTTGGCTCGATCGTTTTGGGGATCTCGGCCAACGGCCAATATCTCCTTGTCAAAAGCCACCCGAATTTCCCGGCGAGCCCGATCCCTTAAGGCTTAGGCTATTTTTTCCGGCAATTACAGATCGAACCCCATTGCCTTCCAGCTCCATCGGTTGACTCCGGTCGGTACAGGCAAAGCTCCCGATCTTTTCGGAAGACCTCGACAATCGCTTTTGGAGTTTGGCCTCTCTTGGCTCAAGCCACATACGAAAGCTCCCTCTCCTTCAAGCGCCGCCGAGTTTCACCGACTTTTCCGATCCTCCATCAAAAGCAATGGTTCTTTCTTGGATCCCCAACCGTCGGTGGGGTGTCACAGCGCAACCCCACAAGACTCTTCGAATCCCCTGGGTTTGGCTGCAAAACCTTTACAAGACATCGCAACCCCTTGAGCATGGATTGCCATCGAGAAAAAGGACGTGGCACCTATCCCCTTGGTGATCGCGGCTGTGTCCCTAACGGGCCAATCCCTCCGGCCCTGTGGCTGAAAGTACACGCGGGAAAAATTATTAACTACAAGGCTCGTTCCCTGCGGGGGAATGCTTGCGATAGAGCTTTCTTTTGCACCTAGCTCCAAACCCCGTTTCAATCATCCATCGCCCAGATGTAGCTCCTCTTCCTCCAAGTCCTTGGCTTGCACCTCGCACAGCTCCGCTAAAACTCTCCCCGCCGCTTCCGCTCCCTTCTCACCCCTCCAAACATTTCCTTTAGACCCCACCTTCGCAAAACCTCTTTCCGTACCCCTTAACTCCCCATCATCTCACGGCTCCCCCACCTGTAAGTCCTGCAGGGGTAGAAGCTTCTGCCCTTTGAAGCTTCCCGGAACAATCTCGTGCGTTTCCACCGGAAGCGCCTTCCATTGGCCCAATGGCTTCTCTTCACCTCTTTCCCCAACCGGTAGGACGGTGGAACCCTGATCTGCCGGTCCATCACCCCGTGGCCATACCATCTGAAGCAACGAGCCTACAGCTCACCGCATTTAGCACTTTTCTTATCAACCGACTGTTGTTCACAACCTCTTCACATACCGACCCTACACACTTTTTCATAAGTCCTTGACTTGCAACTACAAAGTCCAAAAACGTAAGGAAGGTAAGCTAGTTCTTGAAACCCCTAGCGGTTTGGTGATCATGTGCGTCGACCACCAGAGGGAGAAGCATTCTCTGTTCAAGAAAGACCATGTCCGGGAGTCGACGCAGGGTTAAAGACAAGTGCTATTGGGAACGAAGGCACTCGGATAAGATGTTTCTCGAAGGTTTGCGGTAGAGCACGCTGCACGTGGTCCTTGGCTTCGAAGTACCCGTTTCGGAAGTGTATCCTAAAGACCAGCCAAAGGCGCTAACGGCACCAGAAAACCCCAGAGCTTGCGCTAAATCCCCTGTTCCGAAAGAAGCGAACGCGAGGTCAAGCAGAAGTCTTATCCCCCAATCGGACTGCCCTAAAACCCAGACTCAGGAAAAAAGGCCTTCGATCATCCTCTGCTAGCCTTTTTTCCCAATGATCCCAAGATAGGAGATTGCCTTCAAAAGGACAGGAGGAAGGGTTGGCTTTCTACCATTTTTTTCTCGAACACGCTGCCATCCATTCGAGCCGCAGGCCCCATTGGACTGCCCTTTCCCCGTCTGTGAAACCGCAAGTGCATAGGCAAGGGCAGTGTCAGAGGGAAAAGCGTGCCTGTCGTGATCTACAAGCTGGGCAGGTCTCTCCAGACACAATGACGACACGTTTCCGGATTGGCCCCTATTTGCCAAGGTTATCCCGCAGGTGACATCGCAAGATGGTAGGAAAGCCCCCACACTGCGCAAAAAACCAGGGACACTAAGTAACCGAGCTCATGAAAAAGGGTCCCGTACTGGATTTGCCTCTTACCGCCAGCAGCCTCAAACGCCTCCCAGGTCCCCCTTTTCCCTAAGCTCTTGTTGGCCTGGTCACGGAGCCGGTGGGATTCGAACCCACGGAAGGGGTTTTGCCCCTTCAACGGTTTAGCAAACCGCTGCTTTCAGCCACTCAGCCACGGCTCCAACTTCCAAAACTTTCTGGGGGGTGCTATTCTCCGACCGCTGGACCCGTCTCCTCGAAGTAAAGACCTATTCAAGTCTCCGTCCATAGAACAACAGGGACGCCAGCGCGAGACCCTTGGCCATACTCTTTGACCATGACCAGTCAATCCCATCGCACGCCAGCAAGTAAGGTACCCGATTGCTCAATGAGGGTCCACATTTTCACTTGTCAAGGTCTCTGCCTTGAAGATTGACCGTACCCCGTCCCCTTTTTCAGCGACAAACGCATCCTGGTCAGTCGATCACGGGCCTCCTTGAGATCTCCGGAACCCCTTGCTCGCATAGCTATTTGCCATCCTTGCCCAAAGCAAGGTCCTCGTTTTTGTGGAACTCCTCGTCGCCCCAAAAAGCGTGCGCAGTCCCCTATTTTCTCCCAGCGCCTTTTTCTACAAAAATTTTACTCCTGGCAGCCATTCGGAAGGAACTCAAAAGCTACATCCTTCTGAGATTTTTTTACACAACGGGATCTCCCCAGCCACCTTGGAAAAGATTGGGCCATAATGGAAACCTCACAACCTGCCAGGCACATCCGGAGTCGAACCGGAAGGGCTCAAGGAGGGTCTGTAACCTTGGCTTGGATCATTGTTTCCTTCCCACCTGGTCTCCTCTTTTGCCCTCGAAGGGTCGCTGCCTCCCTGGTCCCCACAGCGCAAGGTTGCGCACCAGCGACACCCAAAGAAACGAATCGCTCTTTTTCATGGTCTATTCCGTTTCCAAGAGGGATTTCCACAATTTTTTGGCACACAAGAAAGAAACACCCGAGGCAAGGGCATGCGCGCCGGCCCTAAGCCTTTTTCAATCGCTTCTTGGGCTTCAGGCGAGCTGCCGGTAAAAATCCTATTTTAGCTTAACCCATCTTCGAAACCAAGGAACACAACTGCGTTCGGTTTCCCATTCCGAAGCCTGGAATAAAAGGGCCCTTGGAACGCTGGTCATGTACACCCCACTTTTTTCTCCACTGGCAACTTCTTCTGTCACCAAGAGTCGGGAGGTAAGATTGTCTCATCAAAAGCGGTATTCTTTCGCTCCCGTCTCGCCGCCGAGTTTCCACCAGAGGGTTTCTTTCTAGCCAAAACTGGCTCTCCAACGTGTCAGAGGATCTGACAGAGGGTTCCCGCGATCTTTAAGCAAGCAGAGATTCTCTCTGGATCGGCATCAAACGGCTCATAAGCTCGGATTACGCGCAAGCATGACGCTTCGGGTCCCCGGCCCAGCGACGGGCCATCCTAGGCCTCCGCGCAAGGACTTGAAAAGTTCCTCGCCAAGCATTTCCCCGTTGTCACCCGGCCGGATTCCCTCCGAGAATTCCTCCGGAAGAGCAGAATAAGCCACTCCTTCCCCAGTTACACCCACAGGTAGCGAATTCCCCAGAACAAAAGCCAAACAAACGTTGCCCGATAGAAGAGAATCACCCACTCCAGTTCCCCCATGCAGCTATGCAAAGGCGGAACCGCCTGCACGAAAAAGGATCCCACCAATAGAAGGCCACTTGTAACTAGAACACTCACTCTTTGCCAACGAGCAAAATACTGCATGAAAAGGCAAAAATAGATCACGGCCGCCGTCCAAAAAATTAGGAGAAAACCGAAGGCATCTTCGATGAGTTCGCAAGTTTCTGGGGAAAGCATACGAAGGTCCGTCTAGGAGATAGCGTTCCGTTCTGGGGAGGTCCACAAGACTCGAACGGGGGTTTGCGAAAAGGAAATTTCACCCCAACTGCGTTGCGAAAATGGCCAGGTCAAGATTTTTTCGTGCTGCTCGTTTCGTCACAAACAAAGCACGCCTTTTCCCAATGAGCAAAAAGGCCTTTCCCGGGCAAGATTACCCTGACCCCATAGTCGCGGGCTTATTCCCGACAGTAGCACACCAAAAACCAGAACGGCGCTCGAAAAATCTAAAGCTATGGATGGAAGCGATGTACGGCGTTATGGTGGTGGTGGTGGCGTGTCACTTCCCCTATTTCCACTCTTCTCAAACCGAATTTGAGCAGAGCACGCTTCACTTCCAGAATTGCTGGACACCCGTTTCGAAGATGGGATAGAGCCGGGAACGCAGGCTCCTGCCGTCACTCCAAACCTAAATCTAAGCCAATCGATTTGCGAAAGGGGCCGCTTCCGCTTCGGGCGCTTGAGGGAACAAAAGGAACAAGGACGGGCCTTTTTTCCATTCCGAGAGATTTCTCTTCCAACGATCCTACGCCTTTGAGCCTAAGGCTCATGAACGTGAGATCCGCCAGCCCCTTTCGGCACGACCTATCGCGTAACCAGTACAGCTCGAGCCAAAAGGCTCCCTTCCTTAAGCCTTCGTAAAGCCTCTTGCGCCTGGTCTAAAGGAAAAACATCATAAACCGTTTTGACCTTGCGGGCCGCGGCAAGACGCAAAACTTCTTGCATTTCACTTCGAGGACCGATCACCGTACCCACGATCTTTTTCTCCTCGAAAAAGGAAATCTCACCTACATCGGCAAACACACCCAAAACGAGCGTTCCTCCGGGCTTAAGGGCTCGCAGTGCCTGGCGGGCAACTGCGCTCGACGGCGCAAAAACCAAGCATGCGTCCATCCCTCCCCATCGACTCCGGAGTGACTCCCCAGGATCCCCTGTTTTTGCATCCACAACTTCCTCAGCTCCTAAGTCTCTGGCGAGTTGTAAGTGATCCGGGTTCCGGCTGACAGCGATCACTTCTGCCCCGCAGAGCTTCGCAAACTGGACTGCCATATGACCGACCCCACCGATTCCAAAGACGGCGACCTTGTTTCCGGGACCAATTTCTGCACGCAGAACCGCGTGATACGCAGTGATTCCTGGGCAAAAAAGAGGAGCTGCTTCCACATCGCTCAGTTCTGGCGGTATCGGGTAGATGTGGTTCTCCTTCGCCACGAGAAGCTCCGCATAACCTCCATCTACAGTCTCGCCGGTAATGTGTTTCTGTCTGCATAACTCTTCCCGTGCCGAAAGACAGTACTCACAATATCCACAGCTATTCCAAAGAGGCTGGACTCCGACTCGATCCCCTTTTCGATATCGCTTGACGCCCGGCCCGAGCTCAACGATCCGACCCACAACTTCATGTCCAGGAACAATCGGGAGCTTCGCCGGTACGCCCCGGGAAAGCCAATCTCCCTCCACGACGTGGAGATTGGACCGACAAACCCCGCATGCTAGAACTTCCAAAAGCACCTCATCCGGGCCAGGAACCGGGTCCGGGTAGTCGCCTATGTGAAGAGGATTCTCTTCAATCGGAACTGGCTTGGTTAGAATAGCGGCTTTCATAGCTTACCAACGTTTTTGCTATCCCGGCTTTTTGCGTCAAGCTAACCGTACTCGGTCGAAAAATCTCCCGAAAATGTATCCCTTCTAGGAAAAGGACTTCCTAGCGGGATCTTCCCGGTGACTGCTCTTTAGCCTAGCCAAGCACACCCAGGAGTGACGATTCCGATTCGAACGCGTGCAACGGCAAGCTCATGGAAACGCACAACGCCTCTTTGGCAGCACCCCCCAGCTTTTCCTCGCGGGCTCTACCCAAGCTCTCTTTCCACCCGCAAGAGGTGAGAGCTTCGGGCCTGTCTTGCCTTCTTTCGAGCCTGTCGCAAGGGTTCCGGAGTGCGGTACCTCCGCGTCCACGAAAGGACAATGCGGACTGCCTCTTCTGCCTCTACACGCCAACCCGGATGCACGACCAACGGTGCAACTCCAGTCTTGGTCCGGACCCAATAGGCCACACACTGGCCCTCGTAAAATAGAGGGCTTCGCGACCCGCGCTCGTTGGACGGCAGGGAGCCCTCCGCACATAACGGGCTTCGAGTTACCCCGAGGGTCGGAACTCCAAGAACGACCCCTAAGTGGACAGCAAGACCGGCCTTTCGCGGATGGTCTCTCCCGGTTGCGTTTACCATCAGAAGTTCCGGCCACTGGGAAAGACCCCGAAAGGCGGCCTCCAAAAGGGGCCCTTCCCTCAGAGCCAAAAGACCTGGTTCGTAGGCAAACCTGGCTTTCCCTTCCAACACGTGCCACTCTTTAAGCTCCGGCCCTTCCATTCGAACGGCCGCCACCCAACCCACTTCCCCCTC